>WJJQ01000089.1 GCA_014729615.1 Candidatus Peregrinibacteria bacterium
AAGAAAAAAGATGAAAGATATGTGGAGTGGAATGAATTAAAGCCATGCCCCGTACCGCCCGTGCCGCCAACCCCGCCAACTCCGCCTGAAAACCCTGAAAATCCACCTTTCCGTGAAAAATCACAAGATCAACCGGATCGATTAAAAGCTTGGGAAAGGCCGGGAATCGTATTACCAAGTTCGGACCAATTTACAGAAGAAATAGACACTAACGCAGCGTCGGATTATTTAATTGAAAGCTATACAAACGAAGGAACAAAAGGGCTGATTGAGAGTTTGAATCAAATTCCGGTTAATCAAAGAGAAGCCGTTTTGCAGGAGGTATTTGTAAAACTGGGAGAAAAAGACCCTCAAAAGGCATACGCTTTATTACAAGAAATTGTAATTCATGAAAAAGGCGCTCAGGAACAAGCCGTCCTTGCAGGTATTCAAGAAAAAATCGACAAAACCGGCGGTCACGAAAAAAAGGCTTATCAGGTTATGAAATTATTATTCGAAATTTCACAGGTTAACGACGTGGACCAAAATGGCGAAATAAGGGTTACCTTCCAGGAATCCGAAGCAAAAATGAGAGAAGTTGTAAAACTGCTTTCAGAAATTGATCCTTCAAAAGTTCCAACGGAAATACGGGGGATGATAAAAGAACAAAAGAAGTACTTTGAAACTTCAATGCGTCGCAGTATTGCAATCGACATGGTTGATACTGCCAAACTTACATTAGATGGATTGATGAATAAAATGAATGAAAAAGACGTGTATTTTAATGCGTACAGTTTTGAAAACCTGAAAAAACAGCCACGCGCCACAATAGCCGGAAATCTTGAATCTTGGACCGGTTGGGACAGTGATGTGGAAGTGTACATGGCTTCAAACCATACGCTTGAAGCACTAAAACTATTGCTTATGTATCAATATCCTCAAGATATTGAATCAGGTAAAAACATAGTTAATCCGGTTAAGCATTACTACAACCTTTTAAAAAACAATAGCATCACTATCAATCTGCCCAAAGGGCCGGATGGAAGTGAATCCACTGTAATGATTAATGATTGCCTTGAGCATTACAAACAGGCAACAGGTAAAATTGAATTGGACAATTTGTTTGTAAACAAAGAACAAGAGCTTCGATTATATGAAGAATTTGAAGCTGGCCGTGAAAAAATCGGGGAAAACGACCTTTGGAATATTGGCGCCGATATTCAGGAATATACCAACTATGTAAATCCATTAGCTTATGTTGTGCCAAAACAAGTCCGCGACTATATGGAAAAGCAGGCTCCGGGTATGGGCTCGTCTATTGATGGTAGTTTTTTTGCCGATGCCAGATATTCTTTTTTGAAAAAAGAAGGAGGTTTGATAAAAGCTTCAGACGAATATTTTCCGCAAATGGGCCAATTGCAGGAATTTATGAAAGAAGACAAACTTGGTGCCACCGAAAAACTACAGCTGGAAAAGATTTTCTATCTTATTTCCAATGGCAGGTACCAGGAAGCCAGAGCGCTTTGTATAAGTATTTGCGGTGACGAATTGGCGAAAAAGAAAGAAATAACACCCAACGAAATTTCAGATAAAAAAGCTGAAATCAGTGAAAAATATCATAGTAAAATTAGAGCTCAGGTCATGCTGCAACTCAAAGAGCAAAATATAGATACGGCGGCTTTAATTGCAAAAGGCATTCCAAGACCCGACGGATCGGGAAACTATAAAGACATTGGTGAATTCGTTGATGACAGAGTTAGTGCCTCCCTTGAAGATATGGCTTACATAGAATTGCAGGGAGAAATTGCCTCTAATATTAAACTTACAGAGGTGGCTAAACTAAACCCTTATCAATCACAGGCGCTACGAATGCTCAAATACATGAATGGCGATATTACGGGAATTTCTATAGAAACAATAAAATTCAGTAAAGAAATTATTAAACTTGTGGCCGAAATAGTTGTAATTGAAGTAATTACCTGGGGGACAGGCTCTTTCCTTGCCGGTGCGGCCGGCGCGGCCAGAATTCCCGGTTTGGCTCTTCGCGGGGCAAATCTTGCCAGAGGCGCGCAAGTTGCGGGCAGAATGGAAACAGCCAGTAGCTTCGGTTACAGACTGGGTCAGACGTCAAGATTCGGCCAGTTAATGGGGCGAGGTATGGAAACAGCCGGTTTTGCGTTCCGTGGAGAAAGATACTCAATGGCACGTGCCGTAAGAGGGATTGCCGAGGGCAACACCTGGTATTCAAGAGGAGCGGGTCTTTATTTACATGCAACGGCCTTTACGCAAGGACAACACTTACTGCACGGTGAAGGTGAAACCTTTACTTCTGCACGGGGACAAAAAGAAATTGCGGCTACTGCGGCGACATTCTTTGCAATGAATAAAATTGCGCAATTTGGGCGCGGAGGCTTACGCGGTTCAGAAGCGTTAAGATCGGGCCGCCAACTTCAGGGTCTTGAAAGAGCTTTTAATTTACCCGGATTAAGACAAATGTATGGATTAAGCGACCGACTTGCCGCGCTTCCTCGCGGAGCGGGTACGGCAGTTGAAATTCCCATGGAAATAGCTTCTTTTTATGCGATCGGTGAACTTTCCGACCGAGTAATGTATTCAAAACTGGAAAGGGATGCCATGAAAGACCCTGATACATACAGAAATCTGGGTCACATTGCCGCAACAACATTGGCTTTGCGAACATGGAGAGGTAAACCAAGAAAAGGTTTGCCCGAAGGCGGTCCTTCCTCAAAAAAAACACCGGGAAAAATGAGAACTAAGCTCAGTGCAGATACCTATAAGTTTCCGGGTGGAAGAGCAAGAGGTACCAGGGAGGCGTCTGCAGAAAGGAATGTTAGAAATAAGAGACATAAATTGGGACCAAAAACCACATTAAGAAAAAAACCGAAAGTGAAAGCAAAATTTCATACAAAGCCGGCTGTTACAAGACCGGTTAAGCCGGGTGAAAGCAGACTATATTCACGCAAGCCAAAACGACCTACCCAGGTTAAGCGTAGAACAATAAACCAAAATCCAAGAAATGTTACCAAACTTGATACAATGGTTATTTCGCAAAAAACAGCTAAACCAAAGGAAATTGAATCAGTAGTTAAGTCATTGAACAAGCTATCGGTCAATATGGCAAAAGGTACATTAAGGCCGGGTCAAGTAGACACTCAAATAAGAAAAATCTTTGGCATCCCGAAATCAACAAAATTAACACCTGTAGTTTGGAGCAAGCAAGTGGAAATACCTATAGCAAGAGGACTTCATCCTGATAATGGTGGTAATTTGAAACTATTTGAAGCTTATAATCGCTTTGCCACCGAAGCAAAAAAAATCTTAAAAATTGGTGGGTAAGTGTGTATAATCAGGCCACAACATAGGCCTTTTTATGCAATCTCAATCAACAAATCTGGCTTCATACGCCGTGCAGAATTCAGCCGGTCGCGTTTACGAAGAACCCGGCGACGAACATAGAAATCCCTTTCAAAGAGATAGAGACCGTATTGTTCACAGTCGCGCTTTTCGCAGATTACAGGCAAAAACGCAGGTTTTTGTTGCATATTTCGGGGATCATTATCGCGACCGCATGACGCATTCATTAGAAGTTTCGCTTGTGGCGCGCGACATTTCCCGCAGGCTTAAACTTAATGAAGATTTGGCGGAAGCAATTGCATTGGCTCATGACTTGGGGCACACGCCTTTTGGTCATGCCGGCGAGGAAGCGCTGAATAAAATGATGGAAAAGTACAATTCCTTCTATGAACATAATCAGCAAAGTCGCAGAATTGTCGCGAAGCTTGAAAAAAGTTATCCCAATTTCGACGGCCTCAATTTAACCAAAGAAATATTGGATGGTCTTTTAAAACATAATCCCAAACCGGAAGAAAAGCTTTTGGACTTTGCGGCTTCGCCTCATTTGGAAGCCCAAATAACCGACAAATCCGATGAAATTGCTTATACAAATCACGACCTTGATGACGGATTGCGCTCCGGATTAATTACCGTCGAACAACTTGAAAAACTTGAACTTTGGAGGGAAGCGGCTGACGTTATCGATAATAGGTTTAAACGTGACACATACATTAATAAGCCCGAAGGGCCCCAACGCAGAACCAGCAGAATCATTAGTGTTTTGATTAGTCAAATGATCAGTAATTTGTATAATCAAACTTTGCAAAATATTGAAGAAAAAAATGTAAAAACAGTTGACGATATTCGCAAACAATCAGTTAAACTGGCACATTTCAGTGATGATTTTTTGCCGAAAATAAAAGAAATCAGGTCTTTTTTAATGACTAATTTCTATAATCATCCTCAAGTAAATGAAAAAGTGCAAAAAGGCCAAAGAATTATTCAGGCACTTTTTTCACACTATATGGACAAACCCGAGCATCTGCCCCAGAATCACCGGGATCAAATAAACATTGGTGAACCCTTACATATTGTGGTAAAAGATTATATCGCAGGTATGACTGATCACTTTGCAGAAGAACAATTTAACCGCTTAACATGATTTGCCCCAAATGCAAAAATCACGGAACCCGAGTGTTGGATTCACGTGAAACAAACGAAAAGCGTGAAATACGCCGCCGTCGCAAATGCGAAAAATGTGATTTCCGTTTCACAACTTTCGAGAGAGTGGAAGCAACCAACTTTATCGTCGTAAAAAAAGACAACTCCCGCGAAAGCTACAATCGCCAAAAACTCGAAAAAGGCATTTGGAAAGCTTGCGAAAAGCGCCCGGTTACACAAGATCAAGTTAGCGGCATGATCAACAAGCTTGAAGAAAAATGGTCCGCCAGCGGCAAAGAAATCAAAGCAGACACAATCGGTGAAGACTTGATGGATGCGTTAAAACGCCTCGACGAAGTCGCTTACATTCGATTCGCTTCCGTCTACCGCCACTTCAAAGACATTGAGTCATTCAAAAAAGAGCTACAAAATTTGTTGGGATAACCTTTTATAAGCCATCACTCTTTCATCAGTCAGATGCTCAAGATCGTGATGCGCTTTGCATAGAGGCACCATAAATTTAGGGCTGTGAATTTTGCCTATCGCTCGTCGTAGAGTGTGATGAATGTTTGTCGCTTTATGTGGACAACCGGGCACCGCGCATTTTTCGCCGTATTTGTAATTGATTGCGCGTTTGATTTTGACGGGAATGTAGCTTGATTTGGCCGGTACTTCCAGTTGGTTGTTTTCTTCAATCTGCCGGTCACGTTGATTGAGCATATTTCGTAACATTTCATTCACATCTATTCCCTCTTCATGTAATTGTTGTAATTTTTTTTGCACGTCATC
>WJJQ01000090.1 GCA_014729615.1 Candidatus Peregrinibacteria bacterium
CAAATGAATCGATTGCGCATATTAATAAACTGATAGTAAAAAGAAAGATTAATCCGGCTGATGTACCTGCACCTATTTTGGAAGCTCTTTCCACGCATTCAAGCGGATTAAAAACCATAAGATCACTCTTGGAAGCGGGACAAATTAAGTCTGTAAAAGATTTGCCGGAAGTGGTAAGAGGTAATCTTGAGCTGGACTTTGTATCAAGTTTTGAAAAAAGAATTAATGGCACAATTGATGCTGAAATTAAAAAAATAAAAGAAAGAATTAAAGAGCTGGAGGAACCGGGAAGGAAAGACTATGACCTGAAGGAAAAATTGGAGGACGCGCGTAAATTGCTGGAAGCCTATGAATATGTACGTAATAAGGAAATATTCGAATGGCAAAGTCGCATTGCCGATATGGAAACACAAAAAGTACCTGAAGGCTATGAAAGTCTTCCGAGTGTATTAGATGTTTTATTGGTACATGGCCACAAACTGGCACCGGAATATGTTCACGGTATGCTGAAGGGAAAAGCGGCTTATGAAACCGTTTTTGATGGAAAAGGTGAAAGAAAAATAATGTATCTTGATGGAAAATATTTAGGTGTAGGGGGAATCGCCATAACGCAACAAACTTTGGTTGTGGCCGAGGGACTGAAAGAACCTGTTGTTTTTGCTTCGAAAACTCCCAAGGCAAAAAATGATTTAGTCGAAAAAATTGATAAACTTGAAAAAGAACTTGCACAAGTTAAAGAGGCCGGTTTTGCGCAAGAAGCATTACAATCATATGAAACCAGAATTAATTTATTTAAAGAAATTAACGAACTGTATAAAGAATATTCAAAACTGGAATACTGTGATGATGCAACATATATAGATTATGCCGGAAGATTGAATTCTCTTTATGCAAAACACGTAAAATCGGGGGCTTATGAAGCATATGGCTATCAACCTTATAGTGAACTTTTCGCATACGGACGAGAAGGTATTAATGAGTCGCATAATGCCAGAAAAATTCTTGCCATACAGGCAAATGGCGGATTAGATCATGTTATACAAAACAAATATGTGGGACAGGGACGCAATATAACATTTATGGAAGCTTTGAATCATCCGAAACTTGATGGAAAAGTAGTAAGTTTAAACGAATTAATGGATCCTCAATTTAAACTGGATGGTAAAAAGAAAATATCAACGGAACAATATTGGATGTATGTTGTTGATTTACTGGAAACATCTGGAAACATGAATGATTCTTATGGACTGGTACATAGAGATTTGAAACCTGAAAATGTCTTAATCGCGCCCGATGGAAAACTGAGAATTATTGATTTGGGTTCAATTCGAACAAAAAATCAGTTGGAGAGTACCATGTTTCCGGCAGCCGCTCCGTCGAAGGGTGCTTTCCCTTCATTGGGCGGGGTTACAGCAACCTATATTGATAATGTAAAATCTTATCATGAGGCTAAAGGTACCAAAGGCCCCGATGGAAAACCGCTGGCAAAATTTGGCTTTTCAGATCGTTTTGCCAATTCACAGATTATTAGTGAGTCCATTGATTATAGAGTTGCCGGATTAATGCCCGATCAAATTATCGCGCTGGAACAAGTTCGCGAATATTTGAAAGAGCCTGACGCGAGTTCAAATGTTGCCGCTGAACGGATAAGAAATGTATTTGAAAATTATTAATAAACTACTATTATGGTAAATGTAAATATGCCAAATTCCGAACAAATGCCAAGTATGGAGCATAATAAAAATGAACTGCTTAATGTGGTTGAAGTTTTTGAAACTGCAAAAAAGAACGCATATCTTCATCCCGGGCAAGGCACCCAGGATGAAATATTGTATTGTTACAATCATAATATTCCTCTTGAACAATATATGGAGGCATTAAGAATTGCCGTGGGTAGCCGTGAAGAAATCAGGTCGATTTTGGAACAACAAAAAAAACAATGGCATGCACACTTTTCCAATTGTAAAATTGGAGATTTGCCCAAATTTTTTGGCTTGGGCGGACGATGGTCAATACTTTTTTTGCCCGAAGAATCACCTGCAGGTTTACCAAGGATGGACTTTGCCATTAGAAAGTGTTCTGAAACAGGTACAATGTATGGTGTCACATCTCGACCTGCCGCATATGGACTGTTATTACCCGAAGAATTGATGGAAGCCGGAAGTTTTAAGGTTCCAATGGCGAGGGTATGGGGTAATTTTTTTGAAGATGAAAGGGCGCACATTATTGCGGAAATGGATAAAGCTTTTGACAGATTAATCGCATTGCTATGCGACCAGTCAAATGATTTGTCGTTTGATTAATCGGTTGATTAATCGGTTGATTAGCCAATTTTTTTGACGGCATCCACAATTTGAACGGCCTCTTCTTCGGTTATTCCTTCAATTGTGGCCAGGTCTTTAGCGGTAAGACCCTTTAATTGTTCGGTTTGTGTAAGATTTGCAGTTGCCAATTTTTCCGCAATTTCAGGTGCAATGTCTTCCAATTGATCAACACCTTCAACTGTTGGTTTGGCTTCGGGCACATCTCCTTTAAGTTCGCTTATATCCAGCACGTCCAGTTCATACTGAGTCAATTTGCTGGCCAGTCGTACGTTTTGACCTTCTTTACCAATGGCAAGCGGTCTTTGATCGGGTTGTACATATAC
>WJJQ01000091.1 GCA_014729615.1 Candidatus Peregrinibacteria bacterium
CCTCTTGCGTAACTTCTTGCTCAGGATAGGACAATCTTAGTCTTGCCAAAGTCATCTTTTCAAGCACTTTTTCAATATTGACAGGCTGTCTTCCTCCAGCAAAAATATCATGATAATTATTGATTTTTTGACCTTTGGAATTAAAAAGATCATATTTGTCTCCAATTAAATCAATAATACCATCTTCAGGATTTACGCCATCTACTTGCATTTGGTTTAGGATTTTTTCACCGAACATTTGACGAGCTTTAATCTTGAACATACGGCGAACGTCATCCTTAGGAACATATTGAAAGAATAGTTTTTTACCTACTTTTTTTATACATCCTCGTTTTATGAGTAGAAGAATCAACATTTCAGTCAGAAAATCAGATTTCATGTCAATTTTTTCTTCACCTTCCAGTGCTCGAATAGCTAGATTTGAAATTTTGCTGACAGCAATATCAACTTCTGAATTGGAGGACTCTCGATCAAATAATATTTTTTTCAAATCCCACTTTTTTTTACGATCAACTCCGGCATCATCAAGATGTTGAAAAACTTCACCCAATTGAGAGTAAAAAGAATCGTCAAATTCAGGTTTTTCTTCCAGCTTTTGCATAAACATAATAAATTGTTAAATTATAACACAAAACCAAGCTAAATTAAAGCGGACAATGCCCCCAGCCCAAAATTGGTGCTTCGTGTAATAATTGCAGAGTAAACGCTAAAAATCCTCTTCAAATACACAAATCCTCCCCACAAACAACCAAACATTGCCAAGCGGTGCCATCAATTCAGCAAATCCTTGAACCCCACAAACACACTAAAAAAGCCCAATCCTGAAGATTAAGCCAAATTTTAGTCTTAATGGTGGGCCTGGCTGGACTTGAACCAGCGACCAATCGGTTATGCATCTCACTACCACTTTCATGGCCCCTTTCGGGTTTGTAAGCTGGACTATACCTTAAGGCTTGCGCGTCTGCAAAAAGGATTGCAGATTTTTCTCGTATAAACGAAGTGCAAGTCTTCCTGCCGTCTAGTCTCTACACCTTCATTGTTTAAACAATGCTTGGCTCGGGATTGCCATGTTCATTTATAAACTTAGGTTTCCCCGAATTTGACAGGTAAACATTTAAAGATTGCTCTCTAAACTGCCCATTGAAGCTTCCTCATATCCAGTATATATTTAGTTTATGAATTCACAGTCTAACTGTACAATCTGCTTAAACCCGCTAATTGGGAAGCAAAAAATGTTTTGTTCTCTCAAATGCAAAAATGTTGCACATCAATCCTATCAATCTCAAAAAGCGAGAGGATTGAAGAGAAAAATTGCACTGGTAAAACTTGCTGGTGGCAGATGTTCCATGTGCGGCTACAATAAAAACTATTCAGCTTTAATCTTTCATCACAAGGGAGGAAAAGATTTTAAACTTGATATTCGCTCCTTATCAAATCGCACCTGGCAAAAAGTAGTTAGTGAATATTCGAAATGTGTTCTACTTTGCCATAATTGCCACAGTGAATTGCATAACCCAGAAATGGATTTAGAATCAGCCTCTTTAAGCCGACTGCTCTGACCAACTGAGCTACAGGCCCATTTTTAAAAGATCAAAACACTTCAGTTCCGCCCCACAAAAACTCCTCTCACTTCACCACGCCAACGGTCACCCCAACGCCACGACAACCCCCGCGACAGCTACCACACAACAACCCATACAACGGCAAAACCTATTTCTTCTTCGCTTCTGCCGCCGCGACAACTTTTGCTAACCGCGCTTTTTTGCGGGCCGCGTTGTTGGCATGAATCAAATTTTTCTTGCAGGCTTTGTCTATTGAACTGTATGCCTTGGGTAAAAGCTTTTTAGCGTCTTCGGCGTCGTTTTTGCTAATTTCAAGCACTTTTTTAACCATAGTTTTCATGTCACTTCGAAACAGCTTGTTTCTTTCGGTTCTTCTGGCTGTTTGACGCATCGCTTTTTTTGCGGATTTGATGATAGGCATAATATTTAACTGTAATTGTTTCTAAATTAATTGCCAAAAAACTATATTGAAAAAGCCAACTCCTGTCAAACTAATTTGACATTAACATTTTATATAGCCCCGGACATAACCTCTTCAATCGCGCTTTCTATGTGTTCCACCGATTGATAGCCCGGTAAAAAAGAAATTTTACCTGTTTTTTGTGAAGAAATTATTGTGTAAGGAGTCCCCTTGATTCCCAAATTTTGAGCAGCGGACATTTGAGTAATTACTGCGCTGAATTTCATTTCATCATCCATGCATGTTTGAAATTCATCCTCGTCCACGCCGACTTCCACAGCTTCATCGCTGTAATCATTGCCGGGGTCATATTCAGAATCAAGCATTAAGTCAATGTAAGCATAATAAGCCTCCCCGCCGCCCAGACCGCCAATACAAAGTCCCGCGACGGCTTTTTCGTAATCACTGCCATCAAAACTGAAAGGCAAATTCCAATAAGAAGCGTTGATTTCACCTTCCGAATTTTCAACAACTGTTTTTACCTCGTCATGAAATGACTTACAATGTACGCATTCGTAATTAAAAAAAACATGCATTGTTATGTCCGCGCTCTTTTCACCCATCAAATAAGGATTATTATTTGGATCCGTAACCATCTCCAGACTGTACACATAGTTGGTATTGGTCAACACTTTATCCAATATGTAAGCCATTTCCGCCCTGGTAATCAGCTTGCCCGGTTGATCGTAAAGGGAATATGGAATAGCTTCTCTTTCATCAAGATAATCAATATAGACTTCATACCAGGTATCCGTTTCAATCAATTCATCCCCTTGATTATAAAACTTTGCCACAATTTTGGCTGATTCCGCGAAATTAATATTGTTGGACGGTTTAAAATTCCCATCGGCATAACCGTCAATAATATTCGTAAAATTTGCCGTACACACATAAATAGCAAACCATTCCCGATTAACATCATCAAAACAATCATATCTATAATCCTGACCATCATCTTCAACGTAGGAAAACATCAGTTTCACAAACTCGGCTCTGTTAATGGGATTATCAGGTTTAAAAGTGCCATCGGGGTATCCGTCTATAATTTCCAAATCGACCAAGGCATTAATTTCATCCTCAAATGGATGGCCGGCTATATCATTCAAAGCAAAGGCCGCATTAGTACACAAAAACAAACCTATAATGACAAATAATAAACGTTTCATTGCAAATTGTTAAAAAAACATAGAAATTATACACTTACATTTTTTAAAAACAAATTTTATGCCCGAAAAGCCATTTACAGATAACGAAAGAGAGCTTATTTCCATCATCGATCCGCATGTCTTTAACCGATTATGCCAATTGGAAGCCCTCATTACAGAAGGTTTTAATCAACGAGTCCGTATGGTATTGGAG
>WJJQ01000010.1 GCA_014729615.1 Candidatus Peregrinibacteria bacterium
CGGTAACATCGCCGGACAACGACCATCACGACAATATTGGTGCGTCGTCAATGGATTTTCGATTGGGAAATTATTTTAAAGTATACAACCATGCGAGAGTTCCGATTTTGGATCCGCTTGATGTTGAAACTTTTAAAGATGTTACGAATATGATTGAAATGGACAATGGAAAACCTTTTGTGGTTCAGCCCGGTGAATTTGTTTTGGGTGTGACTCTGGAAAAAGTAAAACTGGCGGATGATTTGGTGGCGAGGGTTGAAGGGCGCAGTTCATTGGGAAGATTGGGTATTATTGTTCATTCAACGGCCGGATTTATTGACGCGGGGTTTGAAGGTACAATTACGCTTGAGATCACAAATATAAATAGAATGCCCGTGGCGCTTTATCCGGGTATGAGAGTCTGTCAACTTGCATTTGAGCAAATGACATCAGCTGCTGAAATTCCTTATCACGCGAAGGCGAGTTCAAAATATCAGGGGCAGGAGTTGCCTGAAGAAAGTCGTATTGCGACTGATTTAAGATTTGTTAATAAAGAATAATGTTTGATCCAGTTAATTCAAAGCAATCTTTCCCGGAGCTTGAAGAAAAGATTTTAAAATTTTGGGAGGAGAATGAAATTTTTAAAAAGACTTTGGAGCAAAGAGAAAAGGGGCGGCCGAAGTCGGTTTTTTTTGACGGTCCGCCATTTGCCAATGGAATGCCGCATTATGGGCATGTGTTGCAATCGGTTTTAAAAGATGCAATGTCCAGGTACAAAACCATGCGAGGATATTATGTGCCGCGGGTAGCGGGATGGGATACCCACGGCTTGCCTGTTGAAAATGAAGTTGAAAAACAGAACAATATTAAAACAAAAAAAGATATTGAGGAAATTGGTATAAAAAAATTTACCGAGGATTGTCGCTCATCTGTTTTTAAGTATCAACATGAATTTGAAAAAATCTTTAAAAGAATTGGTCGTTGGGTTGATGTTGAAAATGGATATGCGACTTTGAATTTAGACTATATGGAGTCAATATGGTGGGTTTTTAAACAAATATGGGATAAAGGTTTGGTATATGAGGGGTATAAACCTATGCATATTTCAACCGCTCTGGAAACTCCGTTATCAAATTTCGAAGTATCCCAAAATTATAAAGATATCACCGATTACACGGTAACTGCGAAATTTAAAGTGATTGGGGAAGATAATTTGTTTATGCTCGCGTGGACTACAACTCCATGGACTTTACCCGGTAATCAAGCGTTGGCAGTTAATCCTGAATTAAAATATGTCAAGGTGCTATACGATGGTGAATGGTTGATTCTTGCGCAAGATTTGATGGATGCGTTATTTGGCGAAGAAAAAAAACCGGAAGCCGTGGAACCTATTAATATTGAAGATTATCTCGGTAAAAAATATGAACCGTTGTTTGATTATTTTAAAAACTTGGATGATAAGAATTTCCGGATTTTAAAGGCTGACTTTGTAAATACTGAAAGTGGTACGGGAATTGTACATATAGCTGGAGGTTTCGGCGAAGATGATTTTAAAGTTGTAAATGAAAATGGATTGAATCCTATAGTTCATGTAAAGATGAATGGAAATTTTACGGATGAAGTTGAAGATTTCGCGGGTAAATATGTTAAAGGACAGGATCAAAACATTGGCAAATATTTGGAAGAAAAAGGTCTTCTTTTTAGTCATTCCAATTATAGACATTCGTATCCGCATTGTTGGAGGACAGATACTCCTCTTTTAAATTATGTTACGAGTTCATGGTTTATTAAAGTAACGGATGTCAAAGAAAAGATGCTTGCAAATAATGAAAAAATTAATTGGCAGCCAAAGTACATTAAGCATGGCAGATTTGGTAAATGGTTGGAAGGAGCGAGGGACTGGAGTATTTCCAGGAACAGATATTGGGGTTGTCCTCTGCCAATTTGGAGGAATGATAACGGAGATGTTATTTGTATTGGTTCGCTTGAAGAATTGAAAGAACTGACCGGAGGGATTTTGCCAAAACGCGAGGGAGAAGTTGATCTGCATAAACCGCAGATTGACGAAATTACTTTTATGCATCCCTATCATAAAGAAAATAATGATGAAAGATATTTAATGAAGAGAGTAAATGATGTTTTTGACTGTTGGTTTGAAAGTGGAGCCATGCCTTATGCACAATTGCATTATCCGTTTGATAATAAAGATTTGTTTGAAGAAAATTTTCCTGCGGATTTTATAATAGAGGCGGTGGATCAAACTCGAGGCTGGTTTTATACATTGCATGTGTTGGCAACGATTTTGTTTGATGAGCCGGCGTTTAAAAATGTTATTTCTACAGGATTAATTTTGGCGGAAGATGGTGAAAAATTATCAAAAAGGAAAAAGAATTTTGTTGAGCCAAACGTGTTATTCGCCAATCAAGGAGTTGACGCAATGAGATTCTATATTTTTTCTTCACCATTGGGGCTGGGTGACAATGTTAGATTTTCAGACAAAATAGTTGGAGACTTTCTGAAAAAATTCACTTTAACAATTTGGAATACTTACAGCTTTTTCGTAACGTATGCAAATATTGATAATTTTGAGCCAAAAAGTGAATTTATGCCCGAAAACGAATTGGATAAATGGATATTAATTGAACTAAATACTTTGATTGATAATATGACTTTGGAACTGGAGGACTATAATATTATGAAGGCGACAAGGCCTATGATTGATTTTGTAGATAATTTGTCAAATTGGTATGTTCGAAGAAGCAGAAGGCGTTTTTGGAAGTCGGAAAATGATAATGACAAAAGTCAGGCTTATCAAACACTTTATTTGGTATTAACGGAATTTGCCAAAATGCTGGCTCCGTTCATGCCTTTTTTGGCGGAAGAGATTTATAAAAACCTTACAAAAAAAGAGTCTGTTCATCTTGAATCATGGCCCGCCGTTAATTCTGAACTGAACGCAAACGCCAATGAAAAAGCCCAAAAGATTTTATCCGTGAACAGACTAGTGCGCGATATTGTAACTTTGGGGCATGCGGTACGAGATAAAGCGGAAATTAAAGTAAGGCAACCTTTATTATCGGCAAAAGTAGCGGTGGAAAATCTGGACGATGTGAAAAAATATGAAAGTATTATAAAAGATGAGTTAAACGTTAAGGAACTGGAATTTATAAAAGATGCTGAAGGAATAGTAAAGCCGATAATTAAACCGAACGCCAGAATTTTAGGTCCAATTTATGGAAGAGATGTGCAAAAAATCATTTCAGCTGCTCGTGAGGGAAGTTTTGAAATAAAAAAAGATGGCAAAGTGAATATCGCGGGATTTGTATTGGAAGAAGGTCAATACGAGCCGGGGTATGAGTGTGAGGAGGGGATAAGCGCTGAAAGTAAAGGTGGTTTAACTGTTATTCTTGATACAGAGGTGACTGCTGATTTAAAAAATGAAGGGTACGTTCGCGACATAGTAAGATTTATTCAGGAGCTAAGAAAAGAAGCTGACTATAAGGTGAGTGATAGAATTATTGTAAATATTCTTGCGGATAAGGAAATCGACGAAGCGGTAACGCAGTTTGCCGACTATATAATGAAAGAAACCCTTGCCAATGAAGTACAACAAAGTGGTGATTTGGAATGGGATAAAGAAAAAGAGCTGGAAATTGAAGGTAAAAAAGTTAAAATAGCCATAAAGAAACAAGTATGATCAAAAAAATAATAACAGGTGTGGTTTTGAATGGTTTGGCGCTGTATTTAGTGACCAAATTCGTGCCGGATATAACTTATACGGGCGGCATATACTTTTTTCTTATTGGTGGATTCGTAATTGGGGTGTTAAATAGTTTTGTAAAGCCAATAATGAAAATACTGTCTTTGCCTTTTGTAATTATGACCGCGGGATTGTTTTTATTGGCGATAAATGCTATTTTGTTCTGGCTCACGGTTAAAATAACCAATGTAGTGGGCATTGCGGGTGTGAGTGTGACAGTATCGAATCCTTGGACTTATTTGATAGGAGCAATAGTGCTGGGAATTGTAAACTGGGCAATACATATTATAATTCATAAGTAAGAAATAATGAAAACAGCGTTAATTTTAATTCATACAATAGTGGCGATTTTGTTTATGATCTCTGTTCTTGTGCAGAACAAAAGCGCAGGTTTATCCGCGGCGATAGGAGGTCAAGCCGGACAAATGATGGCCACAACTAAACGAGGTGCTGAAAAAGTTGTTTACAATGCCTCAATAGTATTGGCGATAGCATTTGTATTGCTGTCTATAGCTTTCATATTTGTACCCTAAACAAAATAAATGTTGAAATTATGGAAGACGATTGTTCGAATTGTGCAGTCGTATTCAATAGAGGAAAAAGTGATTAGCCTTTTATTGGCTTTAGTAATTACAGGAATTTCTATACAAGGTGTTATTAATATTTTTTCTACACCTGAAATTTTTGCGGGAAAAGGTGGTTTTTACACAGAAGGAATTGTGAGCGAACCCCCAATACTTATAAATCCGGTTTACGCGGAGCTGAATCAGGCCAATCGCGATTTGAGCTCACTTGTTTTCAGTGGACTAACAAAATATGATCCTCAGAAACAGGCTTTCGTTGAAGATATAGGAGAGCTTACAATTGGTGAAGATAACCGCACATATACTTTTAAAATACGTGACGATGTGTTTTTTCATGATGGTGAAAAGCTAACAGTTGATGATGTTTACTTTACTTATCATGATGTTATTCAGGATCCGGCTTTGCAAAATCCAATTCTTAAAGCTAATTTTGAAGGTGTTGAGATTAAAAAAAATGATGATCAGACAGTCTCATTTGTTTTAAAAAGAAAAAATTCTTTTTTTATAACAAACTTGAATGTGGGAATTTTGCCCGAACATTTGTTGAAGGACGTATCTGTGACTGATTTGCCGAGCAGTGCTTTTAATCAAAAACCCGTGGGGACCGGTCCCTATAAAATAGAACAACCTTTTGAAATGACGGGTGAAGGCGAAGGGACTGTTTATCTTGCTCAGAATGAACTTTATTATAAAGACAAAGCTAAAATTATGAATATAAGAATCAATACTTATCCTAACAGTCAGTCAATTTTAAAGGATCAAAGTAAATTTAATATGATAGCCAAAGTGCCCGGTGATATCATGGGGGAAGTATTAAGTCAAAAGAGGTTTGAAGGAATATATTATGAGTTGCCGCAATATACGGCGGTATTTATGAATATAGATTCAAATATTTTAAAAGATCAAAAGGTTCGTTTGGCTTTGCAAAAGGCTGTTAATAAAGAAGAGTTAATAAATTCTCTTTCAGATAAAGTGGCGGTTGATACTCCTTTAATGTCACTGAATCAAGAAGAGTGGATATTGCAATTTAATAAAGAAGAGGCCGAGGGAGCTTTGTTTGATGCCGGTTATAAATATGATGAAGAAGAAAATGATGGTTATAGAAAAAATAGTGATGGAGAAAACTTAAGGTTAAGATTGTTGGCAAGAAATTTAAGCGAAAATCCGGTAGCTGCGGAAGATGTAAGAAAAACTGTTGATTTTCTTGTTAATGCTTGGAAGCAAATCGGAGTGGAAGTTATACCTGAATATGAACCAAGAAATATTTTTATTGAAAGGCTGAATAATCGTGATTTTGACTTGCTTTTAACAGGAGAGAGTCTTGGTTATAATTTGGATACTTATCCTTACTGGCATTCAAGTCAAGTTGGCGAGAACGGATATAATTTGTCTAATTATAAAAGTTTTAAAGCTGACGCTTTAATTGAAAATGTTAGAAGTACATTTGATAATGAAGAAAAAACAGAATACTTAAACGAACTTGCGAATACGATAGCTAATGAAGTCCCGGCAATATTTTTATACAGACCTAATTATTTAATGGTGAAGGATTCAAAAGTAAAAAATGTAGATATGAATAATTTAGCTTACCCCAGTGATAGATACGCAAATATAACAAATTGGTGTATTGACTGTAATAAGTAGCTTAGGTATATATAAAAAGTATTTAATATTAATAAAGAAACTATGCAGGTATTATTTTTACAGGACGTAAAGGGTATTGCGAAAAAAGGTGATATTAAAAACGTCAAAGAAGGTTATTTTAAAAACTTGCTGGCTCCTAAAAAGCTGGCGGTTTTGGCTACTAAAGGTATTGAAAAGCAAGCAAAAAAAATGCAAGAAAGCCGTGTTATTCAAAATGAAAGACTGTCCGCGGAAGCTAAAGAAGCGCAAGCCAAGCTGGATGGATTGAAAATTGAATTGAATTATAAAGCAAATGGAGAAACATTATATGGATCAGTAAAAGAACAAGATATTGAAAAAGCCGTATTAGACGCTGCCAAAGTTAAATTGAACAAAGATAATATAAAAGGGGCCGAACATATTAAGACAACAGGGGATCATGATCTGGAAATCAATTTGGCGGATGGAATAAAAGCAACTGTGAAATTAACAGTAAAAGCTGAATAAATTGGCTTTAAATAAAAAAATATTGGCTATAGATTTTGGTGATAACAATGTCGGTCTGGCGGTAAGTGATGATGCTGGAATGATTGCTTTTGGCAAAGGTGTTATTAAGGACTATAATTCTTTAAAAAATTTGTCGGTTAAAATTAAGGATATAATTGAAGAAGATAAAATTAGTAGAATTGTTTTCGGCTTGCCTCTAGGCTTGGAAGAAAATTCAACTGCTCAGGTTGAAAGGCTGCGAAGGATTGGAAAAAAGCTGGCGGAGGCGGTAAATGTACCAATTTTTTTTATAGATGAGTCGTTTTCTTCTTTTGAAGCAAGGCAAAAGTTTGGAAGTAAATATAGCGAACATGAATTGGCCGCCATGTCATTTTTGCAAAAATACTTGGACGATTTGAAATAAACATGGAATATTTTATTTATTTCTTAGAGCTAATTGCTTATACTGGCCACTAGTGTGAACAAAAAATATGACTTTTTTAGAAATAATATTAAACAGTGTCGTTATTATAGCCGGAATAATTATATTACTGGTTGTTTTGGAAATCGTGGCCATTATGAATCAAAGAAGTAGGGAAGATAAGGAAGAAAGGATTACAATTGTAATTCGAGTGGCCAAAGATAATGAAGCAAGTCCGATAGTTGCCGAACAAATATTTGCCAGTATTCATGGAATTGCGCATAAAATCCCTTTTTGGAAACGACTTTTGGGTTATTCACAAGATAGAATAGGATTTGAAATAGCCAGTGTGGAGCGGATGATTAAATTTTATGTCAATTTCCCAAAGAAACTTAGAAACGTGGTTGAGGGGCAAATTTACGCGCAGTATCCAAATGTGGAAATTACAGAGGTGGAGGATTATGCTTATGAGAGAGGTGTTGAGGTAAGTGAAAACGATGTCGTGAAGGAAAAAATGTCCGTACCAAGTGAAGCTAAAGCCATTCAAAAGCTGGATCAATTGCAAAAAGATGCAAATAAGCGATTGTTTAGTAAAGTGGGAGCATTTAAAAATGCAGTGGGTATTGAATTAAAATTGTCGAACGCAGAGATGTATCCGATTAAAAGGTATCCCCAATTTGAAGATAAGAAAGCCAAAGTGGCACTTGATCCTTTGGCGGCCATAACTACAACATTGTCAAAATTTGAAGACCCGGACGAACAAGCCTGGATTCAAATTGTGGCAAGACCCCTTACGGACAGATGGAGAAATGTTTTCATGAAAGCATTAAAAATTGTAAGTCAGGGGATTTTTGTAAATATGAGCTCACTAAGGAATGCATATGTAAAGGCTTTTGTGTCCAGAAGTCGGATTCAACGGATTTTATTGTTCCCAATTTATCTGATTTTCGCGATTCAGGGGCTGAATGCCAATAAAAAAGCGGAATTAGATAGCAAAAGTAATGATGGAGAGGAACAGATATCACAAAGCCATGATAAAGAAACGGGTATGCAAGGCGCGATTAATAAGGTTTCCAAGTTGCTTTATGAAGCTAATATTAGAATTGTTTACATTCCCAAAAAGAAGAATAAAGAATCGGCCATTGTTAAGCTTCGAGAAATAGCCGGTTCTTTTAAACAGTTTAACATCCCGCAAATTAACGGTCTTGAAATCGGAAGAGCGTTTGAAGGAGAAAAAATAATAAGCAGATACCAAAACAGAACTGTTAGAAGTCCTTTTTTATTCAGTACCGAAGAGTTGGCTACCGTTTACCATTTGCCGAATTTAACGGTTACCACGCCGAATATTTATTGGGTAAGGTCGAAATTGCTTGAACCACCGGGTGATCTGCCAACTCCATCCAATACCAAAGAGGATGATCTTACGCTGATCGGACGTACAAATTTCAGAGGATCACTGCAGACTTTTGGTATTAAAACGCTGGATAGGCGTAGGCATATGTATATTATCGGTAAAACGGGTATGGGTAAGTCAACCCTGCTTGAAAATATGATTTATTCCGATATCGCGGCCGGAAAAGGAGTTGCTGTTGTGGATCCTCATGGTGATCTTGCGGATAATGTTCTGAATTTTATTCCCTCATGGCGTACAAATCATGTGGTGATATTTGATCCTTCCGACAGAGAATTCCCCGTAGCCTTTAATATGTTGGAGAATGTGGATCCTTCGTTGAATAGTATTATTAGTAGTGGACTGGTAGGTATTTTTAAGAAAATTTACGCAGAAAGCTGGGGCCCCAGACTGGAGCATATTTTAAGAAACACTATATTATCGTTATTGGAATATCCCGGCACAACGATGCTTGGTATTCCGAGAATATTGCAAGATAAAGAATTTAGAAAGAAAGTTGTGCGTAAAATAACGGATCCCATTGTAAAAAGTTTTTGGGAAAATGAGTTTGAAAAAATGGAGCCAAGACAAAGGGTCGAGGCAATTTCGCCCATTTTAAACAAAGTTGGACAATTTTTATCGTCTCCTATAATCAGAAATATTTTAGGGCAACCGAAAAGTGCAATTGACTTACGGTTTGCGATGGATAAGAAAAAAATTGTGATTGTCAACTTGTCCAAGGGTAAAATCGGGGAAGATAATTCGTCTTTGCTTGGAGCAATGATGATTACAAAATTCCAATTGGATGCCATGACAAGAGCGAATATTCCGGAAAAAGACAGGGAAGACTTTTATTTGTATGTAGATGAGTTTCAAAATTTCGCGACTGATTCGTTTGCTACAATTTTATCTGAAGCAAGAAAATATAGATTGAACTTAACAATGGCTAATCAATACATCGCGCAAATGAAAGACGAAGTTAAAGATGCGGTTTTTGGTAATGTGGGGTCAATTCTGGGATTCCAGGTGGGGTATGATGACGCGGATTATCTAAGCCAGCAATTCGGTGAAGAGGTTTTACCACCGGACATGGTGTCATTAAGTAAGTATTCTGCATATACTAAACTTTTAATTGACGGTATGCCTTCTAAAACTTTTTCATTAAACACATTGCCGCCGCCAATTTTAGATGAAGATATTGAAGGAAGACGAGATAAAGTTATCAAATTGGCAAGGGAAAGATACGCGACAGATCGAGCTGTTGTTGAAGACAAGATTAAAAGATGGAGCGAGAACTCCAAGCAATTGGATTCCGGCAAAAAATAAACTAGGCTTTTATAATATCAATGCCTGGTAAATCATTACCTCCCAGAAAGTCAAGCATTGCACCTCCACCGGTTGAAACGTGAGTGAATTCGTCGAAACCAAGCTTGGCGTCTTTAATTGCGTCAATCGTGTCACCGCCGCCTATTATTGTACGCGCAGACTTGTTTGCGGCTATAGCTTTTGCAATTTGACGAGTTCCGGAAGCAAATTTTTCAATTTCAAAAAGTCCCATTGGTCCGTTCCAAATAATAGTTTTGGCATCTTTAATTAAATTGTAATACTTATGAACAGTTTTTATTCCAATATCTAACGCTTGCATTTCACCTTCAATATCATTAATGGGCAAGTCAATTGATTCAGCGGAATCAGTCGCATCGTCCGCTACAATGGCATCTTCCGATGTTAAAATTTGAGTATTGACCATTTCAGCCTGAAGCATTATTTCCCGCGCCAGCTCTATTTTATCTTCTTCGTATAATGATTTTGCCATATCATAGCCTTTGGCGGCGTTAAATGTGTTGGCAAGGCCTCCACCAAGCAGAATATAATCGGCATCTTTCAATAAATTTTTAATGAGCGGGATTTTAGTTTCGGTTTTTGCGCCGCCCAAAACCAATACAAATGGATGCTCGGGCTCGGTCATAATTCGGGATAATTCATCGATTTCACGTGTCATTAGTAGTCCGGCGTATGCCGGCAAATATTCGGCAATGCCATATGTGGAAGCATGTTTTCTGTGGGCGGTGCCAAATGAATCTATAACAAAAATGTCCGCAAGGTTTGCCAATTTTTTCGCAAATTCAGGGTCATTTGATTCTTCTTCAGTATGAAAGCGCGTGTTCTCCAGTAAAAAAATTGTTCCTTCTTCGGCGCTGCTAATGGTTTTTACAATTTCATCACCTATGCAATCGGGTAAAAATGTTACTGTTTTTAACAGTTTTTTTTCAAGATATTCGGCAATTGGCGCAAGTGAATCTTGTTCGTTTTTTTTACCGTCGGGTCTGCCAAGATGTGAGGCCAGTATTATTTTGGCATTCTTTTCAAGAAGATAGTTTATTGTGGGTAACGTTGCACTTATTCTTGTGTCGTCCTGAATCACTCCGTTTTCAATAGGAACGTTAAAGTCGGCTCTTACAAAGACTTTTTTGCCGGTCAAATCGGCATTTTTCAAAGAATTAATTTTCATTTCATGTTGTTAATTATTTTAAATTATAACAGAAACAAAGGTTAATTTAAATGTTTGCCATTTCGAGAGCAGCCAATGCGTATTCTTTTCCTTTATTCATTTTGTCTTCTCTGGCTCTTTCTTCCGCGTCTTTGGCCGAGTATGCCGTAATGATTCCAAAAATAATCGGAATTCCGGTAGCGAGACTGACATCCATTAATCCGCGATGCGATTCATTGCATACTAATTCAAAATGATACGTACCGCCTTTAATGACGACTCCGATTGAAATAACCGCGTCAACCGAATGAGCATCGATTATTTTTTTTGCTGCAATGGGAGTTTCAAGTGATCCCGGAACTTTAATGGTAATAATATTCTCGTTTTTAACGCCATTAGCTTTAAGAGTTTTAATTATGGAATTATACAGATGAATTCCTATAGAATCATTAAATCGGCTAAAAACTATTCCAATTTTTTTGCAGCTTCCATCAATTTTAATTTCTGATTGTTCGTTAATATTCATGATTTTTGGATTTGTCTTTCAATATACCTGCTAATCAAATCTATTTCCAGGTTAACTCTCATGCCGGGTTTAAGTTTACCTAAATTAGTTGATTTCAATGTTGAGGGTATTAATGATACTTCAAAATATTTTTTCGACAAGCCGGAAACGGTTAAGCTGACACCATTTATGGCAATGGAACCTTTTAACGCAATCATGGACAAAATTGACGAAGGCGCCTCAATTTGTATTGCACTCGATGATCCTTGTTGACTTATTTTTTTTACAGTGCCGGTTCCGTCTATATGCCCCTGCACAAGATGACCGTCGATGAATTGTGATAATGTTAACGGATTTTCCAAATTGACTAATGTGCCGGGCTGATAATCATGTAAAATCGTTAAATTCAGTGACTCGGGCATCGCTTGAAAAGAAAACTCATTATTTATAGTTGAAATCACTGTAAAGCAAGCTCCGTCTACAGCTATGGAATCACCATTTTTTTTTGTCACCGCAATGGGGCTTTTTATTGTGAATTCATAAAGTTCATCTGTTGGAACGATTTTCGATACTTTGCCTAAATTTTTTATTAGTCCATTGAACATTGCTGATATTTGATAGGCTTTTTGCACAAAAAAGTCAAATTTATATTTTTTTAATAATCGATTTATTTTGATTTAATACTGTTTGGATATGATCGAGGCACTTATTTCATAATCAAAAAATATGCGAAGTGTAAACAAAGTCATTCTAATGGGTCATTTAGCTGCTGATCCAGAGGAAAGGCAAACAAAAAACGGTAATATAGTAGTCAATTTCCCGTTAGCTACCAATAGAAACTGGAATGATAACGGAGAAATAAAACAAACCACTGACTATCATAGAATTGTGGCATGGAAAGGACTTGCGGAATTATGCCGTAAATATTTAAAAAGCGGTCTGCCGCTTTATATGGAAGGCAGGCTTATGAACAGAAAATACCAAGATAAAGAAGGTATATCAAAATTTATAACGGAAATTGTAATGGATGATCTAAAATTTTTGTCATTTAAGAAAAATGATCAAAAAATGCAGGATGTGAATATTGTAGATGTTCAAAAAGAAAAAGCGGTAGCCGCATAATAAATATGCAATTTACTAAAAAGCGTTTCTCTAGTATAAAAGAATGGTAAGGAAACGCTTTTTGTATGCAAATTAGTATAATTATTACAACCTATAACCGGTCAGAAAAACTTAAAGATTGTTTGAAATCATATATGAAACAATCTCTTCCAAAAAATAAATTAGAAATAATTGTAGTAGATGATGGGTCAAAAGATGACACTAAAGACATTGTAAAAAAATACAAAAATGTTAGATATGTTTATCAAAAAAATTCAGGACAAGGCATAGCCAGAAATAATGGTATAGACAAAGCGAATGGTGAAATAGTTCTATTCGGGCAGGACGATATTGTCCCTTCAAAAGATTTTGTGGAACAGCATTTAAAATTTCATTTGAGGTACCCTGAAAAAAAATTTGCGGTGCTTGGTTTTACGGCATGGCATCCGGGTTTGAAAGTTAATCAATACATGAAATGGATGACAAACGGATCGTCCATATTTGGCATGTTTGGAGGTCATCAATTTGCTTATGAAAAATTAAAAAACAAGACAGACGCAAATTATAATTTTTTTTATACAAGTAATATTTCATTAAAAAGAGTTTTACTTGAAAAGTATCCGTTTGATCCATCGTTTTCCGGGTATGGATGGGAAGATATAGAGCTGGGATATAGATTATATAAAAAAGCAGGTTTAATTATTAAATATAATCCCAATGCTATTGCCTATCATGACCATGAAATGAATGAAAATGATTTGAAAAAAAGAATGAAAAGTATTGGCAAAGCGGCATGGATTTTTCACAAAAAATATCCTGAATTAAATAAAATTCCCGGCTTCATGAAAGGTTTAATTTTTAATTTTATTGGAAGCACGCCTGTAGTATGGTTTTTTAAGGTAATAAAAATGTTAAATATTCCCGTGTTAAAAAATTTGTATTTTTATGCATTATCTAAAAAATATTTTATGGAGGGTGTCAAAGAATATGCTTTATGATATAATATAATTATGAGTAATGTTAAAAAAATTAGTGCATTGTTTGTTGTGGGCAGTATGTTGACCGCGTTTTTAAGCGGTTGCGTTTCAAATAATAATTCAGATGATGGTCCAACGGGTCCCATTGAACTGGTATATTACAAATTGTTTGACGATGAAGATGTTTTTAGACCATTAATACAGCAATATCAGTCTCAGAATCCCGGAGTAAAAATAACTTACAGAAAATTTACAGATCCAATTGAATATGAAGAGTTGTTAATAAATGAATTGGCGGAAGGAGAAGGGCCGGATATTTTTTCTGTTCCAAATCATTGGTTATTGCCAAATGCAAAAAAAGTATCACCGGCTCCACTTGAAACGGTGGATCCGGCAACCTTTGAGGCAACGTTTGTCAGTGTGGCGTATGACGATCTTGTTTTAAGAGATCCGAGGGACAGCTTTGACAAAGTTTTCGGAATCCCTATGACGGTTGATACTTTGGCTTTGTATTACAATAAATCACATTTTGAAGACAAAATACCATCAAGGGGGCGACCTGCCTCAACTTGGGATGAGCTAAAAGAAGATGTTTTTACTTTAACGAAAAAAGATAACAGTTTTGAAAGATTTGAAGTGGCCGGCATAGCAATGGGAAGAGCGGACAATATTTTAAGAGCAACGGATATTTTGTATATGTTGATGGTTCAATATGGTGCCGAATTTTACAATGAAAATATTTCAGAAGCTCAATTTACCAAGCAAAATGTTACATTGCCGGGCGGAGAAAGTGTAAACCCCGTATCGGAGGCATTAAAGACATATACCGACTTTGCGTTACCTTCGAACAAACATTATTCGTGGAATCAGTACCTGGCAAACGCTCGGTCCGCCACAAAAGAAATAGAAACATTCGCCGAAGGTAAGGTTTCAATGATTTTCGGTTATTCTTATTTATATGAAGATTTGCTTAATGTTGTACAAGATTTGAAAGATAGAGGTGAGCAAACAATTGATATTGAAGATATAAGAATTTCGACCGTGCCGCAGGTTGTGAATCCTGACACATCAACTGAAAAAAGAGATGCTTACGCAAATTACTATGTTGAAACTGTTAGCCGCACGTCGGAATATCCGGAACAAGCCTGGGATTTTCTAATTTTTTTGGCAAGCAAAGAAAATCTTGAATACTATAATGAAAAGACAAAAAAACCAACAAGTAGACGAGATATGATTGAGGATCAAATGCAGGATCCGGTTTACGGTGTTTACGCACAGCAAATAGGCTTTGCTGAAAGTTTAAAAATTATCGACGAAGTCAAATTCGACAGTATTTTTACGGAAGCGATAGATTCGGTTTTGGCTACGGTAAAAATAAGTGACGTGGCAAAGTTGGCTGAAGAAAAAATAAATGCTATGTTACCGGATGAGGGATTCATACCTCCTCCTCCGATAATTGAAGAATAGCATGAAAACAAGCAAAAGTGGTTTGAGTGCATTAAAAGTGGCAAAGTGGCTATGCGGTTTGTTATTAATAATCTTGCCATTTCAAATAGGGGATCTTATTCATAATCCCGATATTTTTACAGAGGGTAAATTCATGGTCAGTGATGTGTTTAAATTGCATTTTCAGGATATATTGATTTGTTTGACTATACTTTTTTTAGGTATAGCTGGCTGGAAAAAACAATGGGACTTCAAAATATCAAATCAACTGCTTGGAGTTGGAAAATGGCTGTTTATTGTATTGGTGATGATGTTGTTTATTAATACATTTCATCATGCGACAATAACTTTAATGGCCTTAAGGTATGCCCTATTGTTTACATTTTTTTATATTGTCGGGTCGAAATTATATGAAAAAGAACAGATTATTAAATTTTTGTTAATCGGACTGTTGTTTCAATTTGCTATTGGTCTTTATCAATTGCTTTTTCAAGATTCATTAGGATTGCGCTTACTCGGTGAGCCATATATTTCATCGAATAATATGGGTTTGGCAAGTTTACAAGTTATGGGTTATAAAATTATAAGGCCATACGGTACTTTGGCGCATGCGAATATTTTAGCGGGATTTTTTTTAGTGGGTTTTATACTTTCGCGTGATTTTATACAAAAAAATAGTGTTTCAATACTATATAAAATTGGCTGTTTTGTAATGATTATTGGAGTTTTTATGACATTTTCACGTCAGGCCATACTGGCATTAATTG
The DNA here is from genome assembly GCA_014729615.1 of Candidatus Peregrinibacteria bacterium. Lineage (GTDB taxonomy): Bacteria > Patescibacteriota > Gracilibacteria > UBA1369 > UBA1369 > WJJQ01. Next base: position 15,531 of record WJJQ01000010.1, read on the forward strand.
CAGTATTGCTTGTGGACATCTTGTCAGCCAAGAAAAGAAATTTATGGCATTGGATATTGGCATTTATTGTAATTGTTCCGGGTATTTTGCTCATTAGTGGCAGATATTATTTTGAAGTGTTTAATGATGCTGCAATGCCGGAGGCATTTTCGGAAAGGATACTGTTTATAAAATCGGCTTTTTTTATGATTTGGGATAATTTTTTTATAGGTATTGGAGGTGGGAATTTTGTTAATGAACTGCAAAATTATGTATCTTTAAAACTGGCGCCATGGCAATTGCAACCCGTTCATAATGTTTTTTTGCTTTGGATGGTTGAATATGGTGCGATATTTGGATCATTTATTATTTTTTTATGGATAAGACTAATAAAGGCGGCCTTGTATCGACTAAAAAATATGTGCTCCTTTTCTTTCAATGTCGTTTTAGGTTTAACGATAATAATGTTTTTTGATCATTATTTGATAACTAATTATGAAGGGCAATTGTTGTTGTTTTTAATTTTAGGTCTAACTACTCATGTTTTAAATAATGACGCGTTTCCGGCTAAAAATTCCTGAGTTTTTAACGCTTTTTTGCCTTCCAATTGCAGCATTAATATTTCGAGGGTACCGTCTTTGGTCCCAAGAAATAATTTGTTGTTTTCAATAAAAAAACCACTTTGATTAAAAATTTTATCTGTTGAAATGATGTCGTGTAGAATTATCTTTTTATCATTATGCATCATGTATATGCCTGGCCAGGGAGTGTATGCCCGCCATTTATTTAAAATTTTTTCCGCAGTTTCATTTTGAGGATCAATGAGACCATCATGTTTGTTAATTTTATGACAATATGAAGCCTTATTTTCGTCTTGCGGTAAAGGGTCAAGTATACCCTCGCTTACAGACTCTAATACGGATGGCAATTGTAATGCCGCAACAGTGCTTAATTTTTCGGCAAGTGTTTTCGCGTCATCAATTGGATCTATTGGAATCCTTTGTAATTGGTAAATGGGCCCGGCATCCATTTTTTCTTTCATTTTCATATAACTGACGCCTGTTTCGGCGTCGCCGTTTAAGAGGCACGCGTTGATCGGGCTTGCGCCGCGGTACATTGGCAACAATGAGCCATGGACGTTAATCGATGATATGGTTGGAATTTTCAATACTTCGCCTGGTAATATTTGTCCAAATGCTATAACAACCAAAAAATCCGGCTTTAGGTTTTTTAATAAATTTATAAAATCGGTATTATTTTTTATAATATCCGGTTGTAAAACAGGCTTATCATATTCTAAAGCTGATTTTTTGACAGGCGGAGCTGTAATTTTTTGTTTTCTGCCTATCTTTTTGTCCGGTTGTGTAACAACGGCTTGCACCTCAAAATTATCGTTTTCTATCAGGCTCTTTAATGGGGCGACCGCGAACTCAGGCGTTCCCATGTAAACAATTTTGATTTTTTCATGCATAGGGTCAATTTAACAATATTTAGCTTGCAATAAAAGGGAAATTTCATTAAAATCCCTATCTAATAAGCCAATGTATGGAAGATCAATATCAAAAAGTAAAAGAATCAATAAAAAAGGCGCAAAAAATATTGTTGATTGCGCATAAAAACCCGGATGGTGATACTTTGGGCGCAGTAACTGCCTTTAATATAGCTCTAAAAGAAATGAACAAGGATGTAACTATGGCTTGTATTGATGATCCTTCTCCAAGATTTGAGTTTTTGCCCGAAATATCGCATTTTGTTAAAGAGTTTAATTATGAAGATTTTGATTTAATTTTGGTAGCCGATGCGGGGGCTTTTTATATGACAAAATATCATGAAATTTATCCTGATATTTTTAGTGGTAAAGTGCCTGTGATAAATATTGATCATCATCCTTCAAATGATAATTTCGGGACAATTAACGTTGTTGATACCGGAAGTGCGTCCTCGACCATTATTACTTATAAAATGTTTAAATACATGGGCATAAAAATAAACCATGCAATTGCAACTTGTCTTCTTACCGGAATTTATAATGATACGGGAAGTTTAATGCATGCCAATACAAATTTGGAGGTTTTTGAAATTGCCGGGGAATTGGTTGCGAAAGGTGCAAAGGTAAATTTAATTGCCAAAAAAATGTTCAGAACGACACCTGTAAAGACTTTAAAAGTTTGGGGCCGCATTTTGGAAAATGCCAGAGTAAATGACGATGGGGTGACGGTTTCAGTAATTACAAGTGACGATTTTCAAGAATTAAACGCAACTGCGGACGATGCTTCGGGCATAGTTGATATGTTGAATTCAGTACCCGGGAGCAAATATACCGTATTGCTGCATGAAGATAAGAACGGCAAAGTTAAAGGATCATTCCGAACTCAATTGGACGACGTGGATGTAGCTTCTATTGCTGAACAATTTGGTGGAGGCGGACACAGAAAAGCAGCGGGTTTTACAATGCCAGGGCGCATCAAACAAGAAGTTCACTGGAAAATTGAACCTTCTGATCAAATAAATGCGCCGGCGAGTCTTCCAAAAACAGTTTAAAGCGTATATAA
>WJJQ01000092.1 GCA_014729615.1 Candidatus Peregrinibacteria bacterium
AAATTGTACCGGGAAAGTCGTCTTGCTTTAGCTTTGTCAAAAAGCTCTCGAGTGGTAGTAATCCCTTATTCAAAGGAGCGTAAGGTGTGCCGGCTTTCAAATTCGATAAGTGAATATGCACAACATATTTTTTTAGTATTTTATAAACTCTGATCAAGTCTTCACGTTTTTGTCCCAGTCTTGCCGTGTCAAGACATGCGTGTTTGAATTTTTTCAAATCCATAATGTTTCCCATGCCGTGTTCGGGAATGATTCCCAAAAAAGACTTAGAAGGTGCATTTTCAAGCGCAATAGAAATGTTTTCTTTCTGTCTGATTAACGGTACTTCTTTTTTAAGCCATCGTATATATTGATAATCGAAAAATTTGGGTGGTTGAATTATGATGACTTTTGTGTCGAGTTTCTTTGCCATTTTTACTGCTATTTTGATCTTTTTCTCGTTTGAATTGGCCGGAGTTGAAATTGCCAAAACCGGTATTCCCACCTGGTCAGACAGCTTTTTGATGTAATTCTCGTCCTGTGTGTCGTAGTTTTTTGGTTCAATGCTTAAATCCACACCATCGAATCCCGCTTCTTTGGTTATTTGAAAGATTCGGTTTAAGCCGTGGCCTTTTAGTGAATCCGTGGTAAGTGCAAGCATATTTTTGTTTTATTACTCACTACATTATAGCATGATTAAAAATCCTGCTCAAGTGGGCCAAAATATAAAACTTGCTTTTGTTTACTGCGTTTTGGGGACGATTTTTGTTATGCCGTTCATGTATGGGTGAAGAACCGGCGGGATTTTTATGGAGCCATCTTTTTGTTGGAAATTTTCCATGATGGCAACCATGGTTCTGGTCATGGCCAGCGCGGTACCGTTAAGGGTATGAGCAAGTGTGGTGCCATCATCGTCTTTGAATCGAATTTTTGCTCTGCGAGACTGAAAGTCAGTACAATTGGAGCAACTGGTTAATTCGCGGAATTTATTTTGGGTTGGAATCCACACTTCAATATCATACTTTTTAGCCGCAGGGTCTCCTAAATCGCCACCGCAAATATTAACCACTTGATAATGAAAGCCAAGATCTTGCATAATTTCTTCCTCTATTGACAATATTAATTCATGTTCGTCTTGAGACCGGTTGGGGTGGCAAAAACTGAACATTTCCATTTTATCGAACTGATGCACTCGAATAATGCCGTGCGTATCTTTTCCGTAAGTGCCTGCCTCGCGTCTGAAGCAAGTTGAAAACGCCATGTAGTGAAGTGGAAGTGATTCTTTTTCGATAATTTTATCGGCGTGTAGCATGCAAAGCGGAACTTCCGAAGTTCCCACTAAATAAAGATCATCTTCATCGGGATTTACATTGTATATATTATTTCTTTCGGTAGGAAAGAATCCCGTAGCCATCATGGCATGTTCCTTAACTAAAACCGGAGGCATTATGGGAGTAAACCTTTTTTTGGATAACTTGTTTAACACGAATTGCGCCAAAGCGAATTCCAATTGAACCAATTCGTTTTTAAGGTAATAAAAGCGCGTACCCGAGGTGCTGGCCGCCGTATCCAGATCCAATATATCTAAATTTGTACCCAAAGTTACATGATCAAGCGGTTCAAAGTCGAATTCGGGTTTTTCACCTATTGTTTTTATAACTTCGTTATCTGAGTCGTCCTTTCCGTTTGGTACTGATTCAAGAGGCGGGTTTGGAATCGATAAACATTCTTCTTTAAGCTTGGATTCAAGTTCGGCCAATTTCGGTTCAAGGTTTTTTAGTTGTTGTTTTAATTCCTTGGATTTACTTAATAATATTTGTTTTTTTTCTTCGGGAGATTCGGGAATTTCTTTTGCTATTTTGTTTTGTTCCGCTTTGAGGTTTTCGGCTTCGGTTTGTAATTGGCGTTTTTCCTCGTCTAAAGTGATTATTTCATTTAGGTCTTTGGTATATTGCTTCTTTTTTAAAGCTTGCTGAAAAAGATCTGGGTTTTGAAGGAGTTTCTTAATGTCAATCATGAAATGTTTTCGTCATCAAAATAAAACTTACATGCCATATCTAACAGATCTTCTTTAGAAAATCCATATTCTTTTTGGTTACGTTCGCGCATTTTGATGTACCTGGCTTGTTCTTCAGGTGATAATAAAGCTATTTCAACGTGCACACTATGATTGAAATTATCAAGTTCGTTTTGAATTTTTTGTTTTGGTCTGATGGTTGATTTAATAAGTAATTTGTTTTTTATGCAGTGAAATACAATTTCTTCGAAATCACCGTCGATTTCTGCGCCTTTTTGCAATTTTTCTTTTTCGTAAGCTTTGTTAATGCTTATTATAACCCGTTTGGATGATTCGGGGAGTAAATCTTGGTCTGCTATCAGTTGTTCAAAATTGTCATATGTGCATATTTGAGCAATAATATCATTTATAAACAGATTGTTTTCGGTGGCATATTGTTCAAGGTCATCAATACACGCATCGATTGCATTATTAAAACCGGGCGGTAAGGTTGTTTCTTTTTTTTCAACGGGTTTTTCAAAAAGTAAATCGTCATAAGGATCACTGTCCAGCAGTTTATCAATCTCTTCTTCAATGGTGTTTGCTATTCGGACCAGGTTTTGTTCGTAATAATGACCAGGAGGATAAAACGTTACTGAAGATACGGGTACCGGTTCAAATTCATAATCTGTCATTTTTCCTTCAATGAGTTGACATTTTAGTTCATGAAACAGTATTTCTGCAATTTCATTCGGAGTGTAGTCGGGGATTTGTTCCGCTTTTAAATCGCTTAAATCTTGAATCAATAATGCTATGGTTTGCGTTACAGGGTGAGAGGTGTCCCATTCCGTGAAAATATGATCAATTGTGTCATATTGTGTAATAAGCTCGACAAATTCCTCTTCATTTAAAAATTTTTTTTGAGCCCTTTCTGCAATTTTAGCTTTACATAAATCTATTTCTCTTTGTATATCGTCTGTCAGAAGAAAGCGTCTTTCACTGTTTTTATTTAATTTTAAGGCATTGTTAGTATTCATTCGCTTAATTAGCTGATTGTAGGGGGTAATATATATTAAGTTAGACTTTTGTAAAAGTCTATTGCAAAATATCATTGTTATGTGTTTAAAATTTTATTAAACGTCAATTCCAAACAATAGTCTTACCACGTATCCTATACCGAAACTGAATGCCGCAACTCCCATGCTGATTAAAGCCATTTCAAGGAATCTTTTTTTGAAATTGTAATTTTTCGCAACCGAAATGTAAAAATTGAATGTCGCAATGATTGTCAGGGCTATCAATAAAGTAATGGCCAGACTGGTAAAATGGTTTTTTGCCAGGAAGTAGGGAAGAATCAAAAGTACGACTGTAATAATATAAGCCGAACCGGTATAAAGTGCGGAATTTAAAGCTTTATGATTGTTTTCGTCTGCTCTTTGTGAAAGATATTCAGAAGCGGCCATTGAAAAGGAAGCGGCTATTCCGGTTATTAACCCCGCCAGGGCAATCAAGCGTGAGTTTTGCAAAGCAAATGTTAAACCCGCCAAAGTGCCTGTTAATTCGACTAAAGCATCGTTTAATCCCAAAACAATGGAGCCCGCGTAATCCAGTTTTTCTTCATTAAGCATGTCAATAAGTTCTTGTTCATGCTTGTGTTCGTCCTCTATTACTTTTTTTGCCTGGGGTATATGTTTGGCAATTTCTTCATAACTGACTTGAGCGTTGCTTTCACCTTTTTCCATTAAACGTAAACCGAATGTTATTCCGAAAATTCGAGACATCCAGTAATAATATGTGATTGTTTTTTTTCGGGGTTTTACTTCTTCTTTTGTAAGGTGCTTCCATATGTTGTAATGACCCAATTCATCTTCCGCGATTTTGTTTAGAATGTCTTTATTATGCTTCTTTTTAGTTGTTTTGGCCAAGCGTTTGTAAATGTAATGTTCGGTGACTTCACTTTCCTGGGCCAGCAAAAGCTTTTGACGTAATTGTGGTGTTAATTCTGTTTGGGACATATTTAAAACAATCATTCATTTTTTTTGTCTTCTTTATCTACAACTTCCCCTTCAACTACATCTTCCTGTTCCTGAATAGTATCATTTTCCTTTTTATCACCTTTTTTATAAACTTTGGTTTCATCAGTCTTCGTTTCTTGGCCGTCATTTTGGTTTGGAGCGGCTTTATACATTGCTTCTCCAACTTTTTGGATCTCTGCCGACAGTTCGTCGTAAGCTTTTTGAATTTCTTCGGGTTTTGCTTCCGCATTGTCTAAAACTTTCTTTAGTTCGTCAATTTTTTCCTGTACAGGTTTTTTGGTTTCGTCCGGTACTTTGTCTCCGGCATCTTTAAGTGTTCGTTCAGATTGAAGAACCAAAGACTCGGCCTTGTTGCGTGTTTCGATGGATTCTTTTTTCTTTTTGTCTTCTTCCGCGTGTTTTTCCGCTTCTTGTTTCATTTTTTCGATTTCGTCGTCGCTCATGTTACTTGATCCTGAAATTGTGATTTTCTGTTCTTTGTTGGTAGCTTTGTCTTTTGCGGTTACATTTAAAATTCCATTCGCATCAAGGTCAAATGTTACTTCCACTTGAGGTACGCCTCGCGGTGCCGGTGGAATCCCGTCCAAAATGAAGCGTCCCAAAGATTTGTTGTCTGTTGCCATGGGTCTTTCTCCTTGAACAATATGTATTTCAACTTGTGTCTGATTGTCGGCGGCAGTGGAAAAAACCTGTGATTTGCTTGTAGGAATCGTACTGTTCTTTTCGATAAGTTTTGTAGCGACTCCGCCAAGAGTTTCAAGCCCAAGCGAAAGGGGAGTAACATCCAATAAAATTACGTCTTTAACGTCTCCTTGAAGTACACCTCCTTGAATGGCCGCGCCGCAGGCAACAACTTCATCCGGATTTAGCCCTCTATGTGGTTCTTTTCCAAATATTTCCTTAACTTTTTCTTGTACAAGAGGGATTCTGGTTGATCCTCCCACCAGAATGACTTCGTCAATGTCACTGAAGTAAATTTTGGCGTCGTCAACCGCTTTTTTGCATGGTTCAACTGCTTTTTCGACTATGTCGGCAATTAAGTCTTCAAACTTGGCGCGTGTTAATTTTTTGTTGAAATGTTTTGGGGATCCTGAAGAATCCATTGCAATGAAGGGCAGGTTAATTTCCGTTTCATGCATGCTGGATAATTCAATTTTAGCTTTTTCGGCGGCATCTCTGAATCTTTGCAATGCTACTTTATCGTTTGAAAGGTCGGTTCCGTTTTCTTTTTTGTATTCTTCCAATATCCATCCCACTACCGCTTGGTCAAGATCGTCACCTCCAAGCTGTGTGTCTCCATTTGTTGATAATACTTCAAAAACTCCTTCTCCCAGTTCCAGAATTGAAATGTCAAATGTACCTCCACCAAGGTCGAATACAGCAATTTTTTTGTCTTGCCCTTTGTGTTTGTCGAGTCCATAAGCAAGCGCGGCCGCTGTTGGTTCGTTTATGATACGTTTAACATCCAATCCCGCGATTTTACCGGCATCTTTGGTAGCCTGTCTTTGAGAATCGTTGAAGTACGCGGGAACGGTAATAACCGCTTCGGTTACAGGAGCGCCCAAATAGCTTTCGGCGTCCGCTTTAAGTTTTGCAAGAACCATTGATGAAATTTCAGCCGGGCGATGTTGCTTGTCGTTTACAACGATTTCACATTCTCCATTTTTTCCGGCTACAACATTGAACGGCATTCGATCAATGTCTTTTTTTGATTCGGATGCTTGTCTTCCTATGAATCTTTTTGCTGAAAATACTGTGTTTTCCGCGTTGGTTACGGCTTGCGCCTTTGCGGATGTACCAACCATTCTGTCATTACCTTTAAAAGCTACAATAGAAGGAGTTGTTCTTTGACCTTCACTGTTCTGGATTATAACCGGGTCGGTTCCTTCCATGACCGCCACACAAGAGTTGGTTGTTCCCAAATCAATTCCAATTATTTTTGACATAATATCTTCGGTTAAATAATTAATTAGCACTCTGAATTATAGAGTGCCAAAAAGGGATCGTCAAGAGTGAAACGGCTATTTTTTTTCTGTTTCTTGTTCGCCATTTCCCACTTTCACCCTTGCCATTTTTATTACTTTATCGTTCAAGGTATAGCCTTTTTCTAGCTCTTCAATTATTTTGTCCTTTTCACCCGGTCCGGTTAATAAAGCTTCGTGTTTTGTCGGGTCAAAGGTCTCATTTAAGGTTGGAACGGTCGATAGGCCAATTTTACCCAGAATTTGAAGAGTTTGTTTCATGGTTTGTTCGGCTCCCGCAATCCATTCCTGGTCTTTTGTTTCATGTTCGAGTGTTCTGTGCATATTGTCTATGGCGGGTAGTAGTTCCTGCAGTAAAGCGATATTAGCAAAAGTAATGAAGTTTGCTTTTTCTTCTTCGGTGCGACGCTTGAAATTTTGCAGATCAGCAAGGGCTCTTTGGCTGATTGCGGTCATTTCATCCAGTTTTTGTTTGGTTTGATTTAATTCTTCTTCAAGCTTGTTTAGATCTGTTTCGGGTTGGTCATTGTTTTGAGTTGTTTGATCTTTGTCTGTCATGAGTTAATAATCTTATTTATATTTGTAATAGTTTTTGTACTTCTTCAAGAATGACTTTATTGAATGGATAATTCATTCTTATGGGTCCGAGAATGCCAAAAAATCCTTTATAGCCGTCAATGTTGTAAGGAGCAACCATTAAACCGCAACTTTGTATTTGTTCTAAAATGTTGTCTTTTCCAATAAAAATTTTTACTTCCTTTTCCAGTTTAAGTTTTTTAAGCAGACTTACGAAATAATCGTTTTTTTCCAAAACTTCAACGACCTGGCTGGCTCTAATTGAATCGTGTAAAAATTCCGGTTGTCTTAAAACGTTGGCAAGGCCCAAGTAAAAAGTTCTGTTATTGTCGGGCAAAGTCGCGAAACTTACATTGTCCGTTGCTCTTGCAATCAGTTCAACGGCGTCATAAACCCTGTTTTTAATCTTTTGTGTTTTGTATTCATCTTGTGCTTTTTTTAGAACATTTATTGCCAATATTTTGGCGGAGTCGTATTCATCCTGATCTTCGATGTATACTCGATACGCTTCTTCCGTGGGAATTCTGCCGGCCGATGTGTGCGGCTGGAATATTAATCCCTCTTTTTCAAGAGAAGCCATGTCGTTTCTAATGGTTGCGGGGCTGACACTAAAATTATAACTTACCAAAATAGTTTGGGATCCAACAGGTTCCGCGGTTTGGATGAAATGTTTAACGATTGCTTTAAGTACTTCCTGCTTGCGTTCCATTTATTTTTGGTTGAGAAATTAGCAGTTGGCATTATAAAGTGCTAACCGGTTTTTGACAAGTTTCTCTTAAGCGGCCTGATTTGTTTGTGCGTTTTCCTCTGTGCTGTTTGTGTCGTTGGTTGAAGGGAGTTCGGGCTGGGGATTTATTTCGGTGGGCGTTGCTTTTGTTTCCGCTTTGCTTGTTTTTTGCACCGGGAAGGGGAGTGGTGCAATTTCTTTTATGGTGTCTTTTATTAGTTTCCAGCTGGATTTTAAAACGGCAAAAACGCCTTTTTTTATGTCATCGGCAATGCTGCCGATTGTTTTTGTAATTGACTTTAGTACTC
>WJJQ01000093.1 GCA_014729615.1 Candidatus Peregrinibacteria bacterium
ACACATAATAAGCCTTTCTGCGCCTAAGCCACTAGAAGTAACATAAAAAGCTTTACTTCCACATTTAATAAAGGCCATATCATTTTCTGTTGTATTTACCCCGTGCACCTCAGCTGGACCTTCAACAATATTGAAATTGGAATCCAAAACCGCTCTGTAGATATCTCTAGCCTTCCCAGGTACATCTTTTTCATAGTACACCTCCCAGGTGTCTCCAATTTTCTCGACATAATTTGGAATTTCATCAACGGTATTTGTGTCAGAAAGCGATGAAACCAATGTTTCATTTTCATACCCCTCCTCAGAAAAAGCTTGAGTAACGGAAGCAAATTCTTTTTGTTGCTCAGGTTGGTTACAAGCCATAGCAGATGCTGCCATGGAAGAAATCCCAAAAACGTAAGGAGCTATTTTTGAGCCCACTTTTTTAGTTAATCTTGATTTAGTTTTTTTTGTTTCAAAACCATCATTTTGATCCAAATTGTGATCAAGATTATTCATAAAGAATTTTTATGATTACACTTAATTAATACACCTAATAAGACAATATGTCAACATTTTTGTCAATGACGTTCTATTGTTGTATTACGTATTCTAACAAACCACTTTCCTGGGGTTGTTTAACTTCAAGTATTTGCTTGAATTCGCCGGAAATACCCTCTGCAGTTATTTTTTGTGTATCTGATACCGGCCCTAATGAAACATTAGTGTTAGAAATAATCTGATATTCTAAAAAAGGAATATTTCCATTAATGCCACCATCAAGCGAAGAAACTACAGAAAATTTAAACAGTGGTTCATTTAGAATAAATGACCAGTCATCGTGCTTTCTAGGACAAGCAATTGGAGGGATGGTCAATGCATCGAGCAAGAAATACTTAATTGGACCCCTGCATTTATTGAGATCAATGCCGACACTCGTCAAATACAGGGTTTCATAGCTTATATTTGACATTTCATTGATTTTTTTTTCAGTAATAATAGTTGAGGTATCTTGTAAGGTGTCAAATTCTACTTGTACTAACGGATCCAGCACTGTCTGTGCCCCCGATGGTGTTTTTCCCGTAATTTGCCATGAAACGACAGGCTCATTTGTACCATATGTAGGATCATCATTTGACTCATCCAAACTGTATCTATTGCTGCTGCTAGCACACCACTCAGATCCATCTTCACAGGGTGTTTTTATCCTCAAAATAAACTCATCGCTTGGACTTGTAATGATGTTCACCGCATTACCATTGGTGTCCGTATAATAAAGGGGAATAGTGACGGTGTCGCCGAGGTAAATTTTGTTCCAGTTGCAGGGATCAAGATCCGCGTCAATATTCTTATCAGCCTTCTGTTCGTCGCCGTTTCCATCCAAATAAATAAAACCATCATAATCGCTACCGCCCAAGTTTGGACGTACGGGATCACAAAGAGTCCCCGCGTCACCCGTTCCCGGTGTGGGAATTCCATACATGTCCTCATACCCGGAAGCTGAACCATATTTAAACTTAACCGGCACCTGTCCCTTAACCTCGTAACCTGCTTGCAAACGGCTGCCTGCCGTGCCTCCCAAACTCGCATAATCAGTATCATCACTCAAACTCTCCCCGACACCCGCTTGTTGATTGGCAAGAAGCCCTTGTTCAAGCGCTCCCTCGGCGGCGTAAAAGGCTTCGTTGGCCCGATTAACGTTTGCCGACTGGCGAATAGAGGTGACGATCACATTGCTGACCAGCAAGCTGAAAAGCAATATTGCCGTTATCATTCCAAGAGCGATCAATGTCGATACGCCGCTTTTTTTCGAATAAGGTGTTGTATTCATAAGTCAGGGGTTATTAAAGTGGATTGCAGGGGGAGTTGGGTCCTAAATAGCTCTTCACTTCGTTGTAAACCCTGCTCGTGATTGTTGTTTGTAAAGTGATTGAAGGCGGATCGCCGGCATAGCCAATCAGCTGATCTTCAGCCGGTTCAACCGTCATTATCACCGTTACATGCGGTTGCTGTTGTATTCCTTCATCTACAGCCGTTTCCGCGAATGCCTTGCGGGGATCCTCCACCGGTGCCACTATGAACTGTAGCTGTGTTACCGTTGTCCGTTGCGGTGTCAGAGGAACGGCACCGTAATATTTAAAACCAACATTTTTTAAATTATTCTCTAGCTTTAGTTTTGGCACACAAATAAAATCGGCATCGCAATAGTAGCCGGTATCATCGGGATTGGCTTTCCAAACCTCGGTAATGCCGTCCTGGTCTTCATCGCGCCCGCGCAGGCGCGCCAAAGCAACGGCATATTCGTTTGGACTGTTATTTACCCTCTGCCTCGCAATCAACGTCTTTTTATTCCCCTGCGGGTTGATGAGGTATAGCCTGTCTTTTACATTTGAAGTGTCCGCGGTACAGTTCGTACTTGTCGTGATGGATAAGTTGGAAGGTGCGTATTCAACACAAAACGCATTGTTATCATCTGTTTCCTCGGTGCCACTTGCAGCGCCACTGTACGGATTCTGCCCCGTATTTACATCCAAACTGTTCTTATCAACCACCTCGCAGTCGCCTCCCGAACCTGGAACCGAGCAATCCGCCCCAAACGCAGTATCGGTACCGGGATGATAAAAAGTGGAGGCGTAACAGCCGGTGTTCGATCCATAATAATCACCAATAACCTCAACATTAAAATATTCTTCGTAATCCACCGTGTTTAAGCGGATTTCACGCGAAATCCGTTCCATCATAAACCGAGCGTCCTCGTATATTTGGTTTTCCAGAGTCACTCGGCGCTGAACCCGCATCACATTAACAAAAATAGTTACCCCCATTAGTCCCACAATCACAAAAATCATGGTCGCGATAAGCATCTCCACCAATGTGAAGGATTCTCTGTTCCGCCATTTTTTGCGTATTTTAAAAATTGTTATCATTAATTTTCTACCTTTTGATAGTTGGTTAAAATGCTATTAAGCTCGATTTGATGGATTTGCCCCCCTTGCCTCCATTGCACCAGCGAAGTCACGGTCATCTCGGTTGCATCCTGCGCATTGCTCGGTGCCGGATACCCGATAGTAATCATGCGGTAATAGGGAGTGGGCTCTGGGTTTGGATAAGCGGCTGATGTACTTTCGCTTAAAATCAGATCGGGCTCGCTGTCTGAAATGATAAAATCCACTTTAAACAGTTGATACGGATCATCATCAATTGCATCGGTCAGGTCCAATGTATTTGCCTGTGAGTCGATTCGCCATGCCGACAAAGCTGTATCAAAATTTAGAACGTATTCACCTGCCGCGATTACGGGATAATCACCGGACACATCCGGCGCGCAGGCTCCGACCGTTTGTTCGGGGCTTAAATTCCAGCAATTTTCTTTATCAAAACCGTATTTAATCCAGTTGGTGTCGCGAATGTTGCGCACGGCTTCGATCCCTTCAACGGCCAAATTAAGCGCAATCAGGTTATCTTTGCTGAATGTGTTGGCGCGCATGGCCGAAACGATTAACACGGTCGCAGCGCCTGATCCCAGCGTTAAAATGAATATTGCGACAATCACTTCAAGCAATGTTTCCGCTTTTCTTTTTCGTTTCAAAATTTGTATATATTTTTTGAGCATGTTTTAATTATGTTGGGCAATCCACACCTGAAACGTTAATATTATCGAGCGATTCCGGCACACCTGCCACAGGTTGTATTCCAAAGCAACTTTCTCTTGCGGGAGTCCTGTCGGCCTCTCTGATTCCGTAAACAAAAAAGGAGGTGGTTGAAGGTTCAACAATAACCGCCGTGGAAGCGTCATAATATGAAAAAGTAGTGTCTGAAAAAATCGGCGAATAAAGGATTGTATTGGCGGTATTCAGCCCCTTTACCATTCCTCCCACCAAAAGATTCAAACTGTCGTCGACTTCATATGCTTCCAGAATGACATCCTTATCTGCTTTATAAACGCCAAGCGCACCCGAAGCTGGAGGCTGAAAAATGCCTTCATTACCATTTTCGCGAATATCCGCGAACAAAAATACCTGATTTTTCGCCGTATCGAAATAAATCCCGTAATTGGCCGGTGTCACCTGATCAGTAGTGCCATTAACACCGTTATAATCGGTGTAATCCTGCACGGCCCGGCCGGTAATGGCGTAACTGCGCGCCGTACGCACCATTGAACTGACAGCCTGGTCGGCCGCGTTAAACGTAAAAGCCCTTTGCGAACGCAAAATCGAGCCGATCCCCGCCGCCATCAAAACTGTAACTATAATAACTACAAGGATAAGTTCCACCAATGTCATACCACTTCGCTTTTTTACCATTGACGTGCTTGAAAATAAGGGATTTAAACTTAACTATAATTGTATCACGATTTGCGGTTTGCTCAAAATAAAGATTAATTGGGCGCGGATACTTTTTTTGTGCATGCCTTTGTTGCTTTTTCAAGCCAACTTCAAAAAATCGATTTTGGTAAACCGGTGGGGGGAAGCCAAATAAACATTTCTCGCACATGATCATTTTTGTCAGACACGGACACACCACATATTCTGAAATCTACCCTGATTTGACTGATGAGGGGATTCAGAGCGTGAACGAAACAGCGGGAAAAATTAAAAAGATTATAGAAAATAAAAATCCTAAAAGTGTAAAAGTGGTTTGTTCCCCGGCGCCGCGCGCGCAAGGTACGGCGGATATAATCATAAAAGAGCTTAACATCTCAACAAAACGCATCGATGATCCATTCTTAAGTGCTATTCAATTTAATAACCAAGAGCAGGCACTCAGTTTTCACATTAAATCCGCAAAAAATGGAAATATATTATGATGGTTTAACCACAAAACTGATCAGTTTGCCGGGGACGTAAATGCGTTTGACGATTTCGGCTCCTTCCAAAAAGCGTTCAACATTTTCCACTCGTAAGGCGGCGCTGACAACCGCTTGCTCGTCCGCATCAACAGGCACATCAACATTGCCGCGCACTTTTCCGTTGATTTGAACGACAATGCGCACAGTGTCGGCAACCAGCAGGCTCTCGTCGTAAGTAGGCCAGCCGCTGTTAAAAATGCTGTCTTCAAAGCCAAGAACAGACCAAATTTCTTCGGCCAGGTGAGGGGCCAGGGGAGCAATCAATTTCACAACAGCTTCTTTGTCTATGTCGGCAATGCCAACTTTCAAACCGGTATTCACGAATTCCATCAAAGCCGAAATGGCGGTGTTGAAGTTCAAGCGCTCAATGTCTTCGCCAACTTTCTTAATGGTCGCGTGAACATTGCGCGACGCAAGACTTTCGTCGCTGACTGAAGATTCAGAGCAAAGCAGATTGTAAAACCGATCAACAAAACGCGCAACGCCCGTAATACCTTTGTCGTTCCAGTCTCCGCCATCTTCAAATGGTCCCATAAACATTAAATACATGCGGAAAACATCACTACCGTATTCACTTATGAATTCATCGGGCGAAACAACGTTTCCTTTACTTTTACTCATTTTTGCACCGTCCTTGGTGATCAAACCTTGGTGTACAAGCCGTCTGAAAGGTTCGTCGTGAACGGCAAAACCGCAGTCTTTCAAAGCCATGTTAATGAACCGGGCGTAAATCAGGTGCATGCAGGCATGTTCGGGGCCGCCGATATACATGTCTACTGGCATCCACTTCTTTTCGCGATCCAGATTAATAAACCTTTCCTCGCCCTCGGCACTACCGGCCATCAAATAACGCAAATAATAAAAAGATGAGCAGACAAACGTATCCATCGTGTCTATTTCGGGCTTCCATCCTTTGCCGAAAATGGCTTCGGTACGCTCTATAAGCTCTTTGGATTGTCCTAAAGGCGAAGTGCCTGTCGGCTTAAATTCAACGTCTTCGGGCAGTAGCCAGGGTAAATGCTCGTCGGGCACGGGGTGAGGATTGCCGGAAGGATCATAAACAATGGGTATGGGCGCGCCCCAGTAGCGTTGTCGGCTTAAAAGCCAGTCACGTAATCGATATTGAACAACTCCGGTTCCCAAATTTTCTTCTTCCAGCCACTTGATCATAGCTTTTTTGGCCTCGGGTGTCTTAAGTCCATCCAAAAAACCACTGTTGATTGCCTCTCCTTCAGCTGTAAAAGCGCCTTCTGCAATGTCGCCACCTTTGACAACCTGTTTAATGGGGATCTCATACTTGCGCGCAAATTCATAATCACGTTCATCATGCCCGGGAACGGCCATAATGGCACCGGTTCCGTATGACATTAAAACATAATCCGCAATCCAAACGGGAATTTTATCGCCATTTACCGGATTAATGGCGTATCCGCCGGTAAATATGCCTGTTTTGTCTTTTTCAAGGTCGGTTCTTTGCAATTCGCTTTTAGTGCCAACGGCTTTGATATATTTTTCCACGGCCGGCCGCTGTTTATCTGAAGTGATTTTAGCCACTAGCGGATGTTCCGGCGCCAATACCATATAAGTTGCTCCGAAAAGAGTGTCGGGACGGGTTGTAAAAACAGTAATTTCCCCTTCATCGTCGGGCACGTCTTCCGCCTGAAAAACTATGTGAGCTCCCTCGCTTCTGCCTATCCAGTTTTGCTGCATTATTTTAGTTTTTGACGGCCAGTCCAGACTTTCCAGACCATCCAATAAACGCTGCGCGTAAGCTGTAATCTTAAAAAACCATTGTTTCAAAAGCTTCTGTTCAACGACCGCTCCGCTCCGCTCCGCGGTCCCGTCCGGCAATACCTGTTCATTGGCAAGCACCGTTTGATCAACAGGATCCCAGTTAACAGACGCCTCGCGTTGATAGGCCAATCCTTTTTTAAACAATTGCAAAAATACCCATTGCGTCCATTTGTAATACTCGGGACTACTTGTATTAACCGTTTTACTCCAGTCATACATTGTTCCGATCCTCTTTAACTGCTTCACCATTGTTTCTACGTTCACTTTTATCGATTTCGAAGGATGAACACCTGTTTTAATCGCATAATTCTCGGCGGGAAGACCAAAAGCGTCGAAACCCATCGGCTCAAACACATTGTATCCCTTTAAGCGCATATATCTTCCGAAAGAATCGGCCGGCGCAAAATTATACCAGTGTCCAATATGCAGTTTGTCGCCGCTGGGGTATGGGAACATTACCAAATTATAAAATTTCGGCCTGGATTCGTCATTAAGCTCGCAAGTGTAAAGGCCGGATTCCTCCCACTTTTTCTGCCACTTTCTTTCTGATTCAATAGGATTATATTTTGCCATTTCAACTATTAATTAACGCAATTAAATAAATGAAGGATCCCCA
>WJJQ01000094.1 GCA_014729615.1 Candidatus Peregrinibacteria bacterium
GTCATACCGCCCGACACCATCATTCCCGCTCCCACACTTGCTATTATTACTGCTAAATTTGCTACCAGAAATGTTGACCAAGTGTTCCATTCAGAATCGGAAAATTTGTACCATGTTGACCAGTATCCCGTATCAAGCGTATCTATATTTACAAAAGTGTTTCCATAAAATTCGTTCCATACGTCTGATCCTTGATAATTTCCACCCTTTAAAGTTTGATGTAGTTTTTCTTTTTTTCTTCTGTAAATAGCTGTTTCAATCGCCTTGTTTAAAAGTCGCTCTTCAATTTTTTTACTTTCCATTAAATGATCAACATTGGAGTCTTTCGGTTCTTTATATATTTTATTGAATAATGCCATGTGTTTTGGATTGCTTTCATCGTAATCTTCTCTTAAAAATTCCTTAACTTGCTTTTTCGTTTCTTCGAGTGCCACTTTTTTGGCCTGTGCGGTCATTTGTTCTTTTATCTGTTTCTTTATAAACTCTTTTTGTGCTTCAATTGCCCGAAGATTGTCCTTATCATTAGTTACTTTGTTTTTTGCTTCTTCCCAGGTAACTTCTTGTGACGCGATTTCATCGGCAAAATATGTTTCGATATGTTTTTGCGCCAAAACGGGTAATCCTAATTCTCTGGCTTTTCTTGCCTGTTCCAATAATAATTGTTTTCTTTCTTCCGGTGTTTTCGCGGCACTGATTTGTGCTTGTATTTTTAAAACATCGAATATTTCAAAGCGTTGTCCTTGAAAGGCAAATCCGTTTTGAAAAGCTTGTATTCCTTTTCCGCTTCCTCGCGGATCCTTTTTTATTTGATTATATGCTTCCGCTATTGTGAGAGCTTTTCCGTTTTCTATCAGTTTTTTTGCTTCATCCACTACTTTTCTATTTTGTTCTATCCATGAGTCAGCCAAGTGAGGATTAACTCCCACTCTATGCTTTAGGTCTAATCCGAATCCTACATTTCTGCCACTTAAACTTTCATGAAGAGCGTTTACTTTGCCATTTGCTTCTTCCAGTTCTTGCAGTGCAATGGACTTTAATGCTTCTTTGGCTAAATATTTTTCTTGTTCGCTTAGATTATTGTTCTCAGCTTTGATAGCTTTTAAGAATAATAGTTTGGCGCCCATCATGTCTTTTTTTGCCAAGGCCTCTTGGCCTTCAATAAAAGCTTTTTCGTATTCGTTGTTGGTAGCTAACTTTCTATATTCGCTCATGTTTTTCAACTTCGCGAAATTTTGAAGTTTGATTAATTCCGCGGCTTTTTCGGGCGGGATATTTTTATCTTTCAATTCCAGCGCCAAAGTGTCTTCATTGAATTTTACGTATTCAGAAAGGTCTGATTTTTCGTCTTGAACCGCATCCATAACGTCGTAAAAGCTCTTCTTTTCCGCAAGTTTTTCAGCCTTGCTGACAAACAATTCTTTTGCTATTCGGTCAGAAATATCGGTGGCATTTTCCGGCACTTCCTGTTCAGTTAAAATTTTCTGACCTTCCGCCAATGCTTGCATTGCTTTTGTAATGGATGCCAATATTTTTTCCCTTCTTTCTAATTTGGTTTCGTCATTTTTTTCAGCTATAACTTTTTCCACATTTAAAGAAGCGGGCTCACCATTATTTTTGTAATGATTTTCCGCTTTATCAATCACCGCAAAATAAGCAACGGTTTCTTGAGTTGCTTCTATTTCCGATTTTAACATCATTTCATTTTCTGCGGCTTCCGCCTGCATTTTTTTGTCTTTTTCGAAATTGGGGTTTTGAATATTTTTTGCCAATTGATTTTTATATTTTTCTATAGCAATTATTGACGATGCCAATAGAGAGCTGTTGCTTTCGCTTACTTTTAATCCCTTAATCTTTTTAATTTCTTGTTCGGCCTTTATAATTAATTCTCGATAATGTCTTTTCTTGCTATCGGAGTAATCAATGCTTTTAAATCTTTCATTTATTTGGTTGGCTTTCTTTTTTAAAGGTTCTACTTTTGCTTTTTCCAACGCGGTAAATATTGCTTTAACATTTGCGTTATTGATGAGGCGAACGTTTATTAAATCCACTAGATCAAATGATTCTATTTGTAATTCTTGTGCTTTTTTTTGCGTTTCTTCTGTCGGATTTTTTTCGAATTCTTTTACTGCATTATCAAATTTTATAAGCTTTGCATCTGAGTTTTTAACGGAGGCCAGAGTTTCTTCGTATTTTTTTTGTTGATCTTCGTAATATTTTTTTTGTTTTTCATAATTTTGTTTAGTTTTGTTGATCTCAGTAATTAAGCTCTGTCTTACTTCTTCGGATTGTTCCGTGGAGAATTGGCCGGGCAAATTTCCCTCTAATCCATTTAAATCGTTGGAAAGATTTTGATATTCTTGAATGTATTTTTTTATTGAATCAGCTTTATTAGCGCTTGTTATTTTTTCACTTTCTTTGATGGAGTTGAAAGCTGATTGTACTTCACTTAATTTTCTGTATTTGTTGATTTCAGCTTTCTGTTCAGATAATTCTGAATTTAAATTTTGTTTCATTTGTTCCAATTCTTGCGCGTCCGTTTCATCGGATTCTTGAATATTGTTTAAAATAATGTTTGCTATTTCTTGATTTGCTGTACTTAGGAAGTCATTTGCTTGTTCCTCACCGGTTAAGCTATTGGCAAAATTTTCAAGTTTGTTTTGATGGTCATCAACCAAATTATTGATTTCCTGAAGTGACGACCGGTTTTGATCTTCTACCGACTTGGAAAGTTGATTTTGGGCTACATCTATTTTTTGAGGTCCTTCAAGCATTATTCAATGTTTTTTAGTGATTCTAATAACTCACGGTCCCAATCTTTTTGTTCATTTTTTTCAAATTCCTTTATTGCTTGTTTTTTAAGAGCTGTAACTTTCTGATTTATTTTGGGAATTAATTCATTTTCGGGGTTGTTGAATATTGATTTTTCAACTATTACGTCAATTTTTTTGTTGTTTTCGCTGAATATTTTTAAAATTTTGTCTAAAAATTCGATCGGTAGATTTTCAATATTTTCCAGATTTTCCAGCCAATATTTTTTTTCGATAAAATCGATTAAAAGGCATTTTTTAATCTCTTTTTGCAATTTTTCTTTTTTTGTTTTTTGTTTTTGTGCTTTTTGTTTTTTTGAATCCATTTTAAAGCTGTTTTAAAATGTCTTCAGCAGATTCTTGTTCTTCTTTTTCTTCAACGGTCTGAAGTTTTTGTTTGATTTTGCTGAGCTTTTCTTTGATTAGTTTAACTTTTTCGCCGGTTGGATCGTTTTCAATCGCTTTTGCGATGTATTTTTTTACTTGGTCGTTTTTTTCTTTGAATTTAGTGTAAATTTCTTCGATTAAAATTTCGGGCATGTTTTTGGCTCGCTTGGTCCATTCTTGTCGCTCGTTGTAGGGAATTAGAATGCAAATTTTAATTTGTCGGATCAGATCATCTCTGCTGATTGTTTGTGATGCCGGTGCCATGTTTATTTGCGTAAATATAATCCTTACATTTTAGCAAAAATAAGCGTTTTTTTCAAGATGTTAAAAGGGCATTCCCGAGTGGGCAGGAATGGCTGGTGTGATTATGCAATACTTTTTATTTCTGTCGAAGAATGGGGTTTACTCGAGGGCCCATTGTTTTAGAGTATCATAGTCGCAATTACCGCAAATGAATTTTTCAGTCTTTGTGTTGTACATAAAAGGGATTCCGCCGCAACGTCCCCGGTCGTATTTTTCAAGCAATTTGGCGTTTTCGTCGTTATGCCAACATTCAAGTTCTTTCAGTTTTAAGCCGTGTTCTTGCTCGAGGCGTTTTTTAGGTTCATCCATTTCAACGCAATGTACGCATTCGGTGCCGTAAAAATAAATTAAATGTTCTGCTGGTTCTGCCATGTTAGTCAATTAATTATAAGCGATTTAAAGTGTAGCGGTTTTAAGATTGTGATACAATATTTTTGAAATTCTTCAGAAAATGAAAAATTATGAGCAAGCAAATTTCGCTAAAAGAAGCTGTAAAGTTGGTTGATGAAGGTGTTGTGATGTTTTTGGGAGGGCTGGGCTTGTCGCGAACTCCCATGGCCTTTGCCAGAGAAATGGTCAGGCAAAAAAAAGGGGGATTACATTTGGTTGCAAGTGGCAATAATTTTGCGGTGGATATGCTTGCGTCGGCCAATTTAATTGAAAA
>WJJQ01000095.1 GCA_014729615.1 Candidatus Peregrinibacteria bacterium
CGCGCCGGCGGATGCCGACCTACAGGATTAGCAATCCCGCCCCTTCAGCCTCTTGGGTATCTCTCCGCGCTGATTTCGCATTAGTTTTGGCAATCCAATGCCAATGAATTTTATAGGCATCAACTTAAAAATGCAACATTTCCTCACAACCGCCTTAGTAAACAACATAAACAGCTTTTATGACAACAGCAAAAAAATAAAAACAGTAATAAAACCACACAGCAAGAAGTTATAGTAATCGAAGCAAACTTAATCTTTAACAAAATCAGAATGAAAAAGTTCACCGTTATAATCGGTTCCGCCATAATCTTCACACTATTGGCAGTTTCCCATGCCTTTGGGCAAACTTCATTATATTCAGACGTACCTATGGACCATGTTAATTACGATGCGCTTGATTATCTGACCGATGAGCAAGTCATTGAAGGATATTCCGACGGTAATTATGGTCCCGCGAAAGAAATAAACCGTGCTGAATTCATGAAAATACTTATGAAACCATTAATGACCGATGAACAGCTGAACGATCCCGCAAATACAGGTTGTTTTACCGATGTTGAGGACGAATGGTTTGCTCCATACATTTGTTATGCAAATGATAATGGCATAGTGGAAGGATACCCGGACGGTGAATTCAAACCCGCAAACAACATTAATTTTTCAGAAGCTGCAAAAATAATTGCAAACGCCAACAATCTGGACATTTCAAACACGCCCGTGGAAGATGAAGAAAGGTGGTTTCAACCCTTCGTTGAAAGTTTAGATAATGCTAGCGCGGTCCCATTATCCATCGAATATTTTGATGAAAAAATAAAGCGCGATGAAATGGCCGAAATGATTTATCGTATCGAAACAAAAAATACTGAAAAAGCATCTCGTTCATATAAAGAACTTAACGGAGAAAACTTGATTTCCGGTGAGTCCTGCAAATCGCTTGCCACACTTTATAAAGAACAATTCGCATACAATAACTATTACTATAGTGAACCTATTGATTTCGTATTGGTAGATGAAGATATGGCGGAAGCGGAAGAAGCAAACCTGGAACCGACAAGTACATTAAGACAAGAAGCGAAAACGGATTCCGCTACAGCCGGATCCGTAGAAGCAGACGCTGCCGCGCCGGCACCGGCCGCCGCCGATGATTATTCATCCACCAATGTTCAGGTCGCCGGAGTGGATGAGGCGGACATTATAAAAAACGACGGACAATACATTTACATTATTAAGGACAGCACTATCCGCATTGTAGAAGCTTATCCGGCAGAAAACCTTGAAGAATTGGTTTCAATTACATTGGGAGAAGAAGATCAAAGTTTTTATCCCGTTAACATGTATGTTGATGGGGATACAATGACAGTAATAGGTAACTATAATGACTATGGGCCAATGCCGTTGGCTGCAGATTCGACTTTAATTAAGGAGCCGGGAATTTGGCAAAACTACACCAAAGTTTATGTATTGGACATTTCAGACAGATCGAATCCAAAAATCAGCAGAGAAGTGCAAGTTTCCGGTAATTACCGAGAATCACGAAAGGTTCGTGGAACGGTTTATTTGATAAACACCTTTTACCCTAATTACTACTATCAACCATATTACGAAGACCTGCGGGGTGAAGATCTACTGCCAAGAATTACCGACTCGGCAAACGGTGAAGATCAATTGGCTGTGGATTGCGGGGACGTACGAATCATGCCGAAACCAAGGAATTTCGAGTACATTGTTGCAGCGGCGATCCCAACGGAAACTGTAGACAGACCAATTGACAGAGAAGTGATTATGGGTGGAGCGCAAGCCATTTACGCATCCAGAAAAAACCTTTACGTCGCAAATACCGACTGGTTTGGAGGGTTCAAACGAACACCCGACGATTACTCAACGGCGCTATACAAATTCAATCTGGGCGACGGAACAATTGTTTATGACCAAAAAGGAAGAGTTCCCGGCACTGTGTTAAATCAATTCAGTATGGATGAATACCAGGATAATTTCCGCATTGCCACAACAAAAAACAGCTGGCAATGGGACGAAGATTCCACCAATAATTTATACGTTTTGGACAGTGAAATGGACATTGTTGGATCAGTTGAAGGATTGGCCGAAGGCGAGCAGATTTATTCCGTACGTTTTGTTGGAGAAAGGGCTTACATGGTTACTTTCGAAAGAATTGACCCGCTTTTTGTCATTGGTTTGAGCGATCCTGAAAATCCCAAGGTGCTTGGGAAACTGAAAATTCCCGGATTCAGCAATTACTTGCATCCATATGACGAAAATCATTTAATAGGATTCGGAAAAGAAGTGGATCCCGGCGACAACAATTTGTCCGATGAAGAGTTTAATTTATGGCAACAAGTTCAGGGAATGAAAATCGGATTATTCGATGTTACCGATCCGAGTAAACCGAAGGAATTATTTACCGAAGTAATTGGAGATAACGGCACATCAAGTCCTCTGCTTTATGATCACAAGGCGCTTTTATTCGACAAAGAAAAAGAATTATTGGCTTTCCCGGTTTCCGTTTTTGAATACCGGGATCAATATGATTGTGAAGAAGAAACCTATTCTACCTGTCCAAGCGAATGTCGAAAAATTTGCGTGCCGTCTGTTTGCACATTCGATAACGGCATAAAAGTTTGCACGGCCGATTGTGACGGCGAAGCAAGTTGTATAGCCCCTGAATTTGAATATGGTCAAAAAGTGTTCGAAGGCGCTTATGTATATGACATTAATCTTGAAGAAGGATTTAAATTAAGAGGTAAAATTGATCATTTAAATGCCGAGGACGCCCTTGATTTGTCGGAAACGGGATGGACAGACTGGAACAAGCAAATTCAAAGATTACTTTATATGGGTGACAATTTGTATTCGGTTTCAAGAGCCGTCGTTAAAGCAAACGACTTAAACACACTTGAAGAATTGAATGAAATTGAACTGGCCGGATCAAGTTACGATTATCCGATCATTTTTGAAGAACCCGTGGCATTGTAACAAAAACCGGAAAATGAAATTAACCCCGGGGAGCAGGCCATGCCTGCTCCCCGGTTTTTCTTTATCCGGCAAATTCTATTCGTACATCAATTCAAAATCAGTTTCGAAATCGGGCATTTTCACTTCACCCTCATTCAATTCCTCAGGCAAATCAACCTTTGGCATCAAAACATAATAATAATACTGGCTGTTTTCAGCAATCATATTCTCTTCTTCGAAAACTTCGTCCAAACTTTCGCGAGTTCCTTCTTCTATTTCATTCAATTGTTTTTCTTTTTGCCCGTCATAGGTAAGTATGGGCATTCTTCCAACAATCAATAAATCAAATGATTGTCCGCCATTGTAATAACCGGTAAAAGCTTCTTCCCACAATTCATAATTTTTCGGATTTTCATTTGCCGGTACATATTTATAATCCGTTTTAAAATTATATTTGTTCCATTCGGCGGGCGTTAAAAGAATATATTCAAGAAAAGCGCTTGTATATAATCTGCTGCCTCTTGCCAACGCATCGGCACGCATTTCTTCATCGCTCAATGGCTCGTTGTTTTCCACCTCTTCAGTTGACGCAACTTCATCCATCAACTCATCAACCTGGTTTGGATAAGTTTTTACACTTTCCTGGCACCCCGTGGCAATGAAAACAAATAAAACAGAAAGCAAAACAAAATACTTATTCATAGACATATTTTTAAAAAAATTAATGTATTTTTTAGAATTATATGTTATTTTTCAGGTACGGGAAAGCTCTGCTTTCTCTGCGCTCCTTGGCTTAAAGGAAATAAACAAGCAGAAAGGTCAGAAATGGCTGTTTTCAAAAGTAACGTAGACAAGTGGAACGATAACATCAGCAAAAATGTGGACATCTTGAAAAAGTCGCTAAAGGGTAAAAATACCCTGACTGATCAGGATTTCGATACTTTTGTTGAAATCGCCCACAATTGGTACAAGGTGAAAAATTGCGATGCTCCAGTTGTAGCGAATCGTAGTGTCTATGTAAGGCTCACCAACGCACAGTTTGCATACTTCCGTGCGAGGGTTGCGCGCTTCAAGGCCAAATACGTTAACGGTGTAGTCAGCAAAAAAACTTTTACCGCGGTAAAAGAATATTTGCTGTTTAACACTCGTAACTACAACAGGTTCGTCGACATTGTAACCTGCCTGGGTGTGTAAGAAGCATCTGTACCAATAGTTTATTTCCTACTAGACTTATTAAGTTCGCGGCGCAATAGTGCGTTTTTCCTGTCCGTCGTTGATCGCGCCAATCGAAATGGCGACGGCAGTCCGTAAAACGCGTATTCAGCACTCTGGCCGACCCATAACGGTTCCCGGGTGCTTTATATTACCCTTTTCTTTCCACTTCAATTTTACAACTGGTAACTAGAGCGGCCAACGCTCCGACTGCAGCCAAAATAGGCGCTATTACAGCTCCAACCACAACAAATGTTAATGGAATTTCCATTAAAACATCACCTTTTTCAGTTTTTAAAATGATCCTTCGTGCGTTGCCTTCGTAGATAATTTCCTTAACTTTTTTCAAAATGTCATCTCCTGAAACACTAGCACAGTTTCTATAATTTTTATATAAACCGTGCTAGTGCTTGAAACGAACATCCCGCCGATACAAAAATCCACACACCAAAAAATGGCGGAGAGACAGGGATTCGAACCCTGGAGGAGCTTGCACCCCTAACGGTTTTCAAGACCGCCGCATTCGACCACTCTGCCATCTCTCCGCAAAGATTGAACGCGCGCTAAACTATACAAAATTTGTGCTCTCGCCACAAGCTTATTTAATGTTTCAGATTAAAACAATGACAAAACAGTCCATGTGGGGGCTTTTTTTTAATAAAAAATAAAAATTCTTTCAAATTTGTTTCACCTGAATGTTGTACAAAAAAAATATAAAAATTAACCACAAAATATATGGAAAAAATTAAATTAAACCGCAGCAATTTAGAGATTGTTAAAAACAGTAAAAAAGTAAAATTAACAAGAAAGGAATTTCAATTGCTGGAATTTCTTTTTCTAAATAAAAATCGTGTAGTAAATCGTTTGTCTATATTAGAATATTTATGGGATTTTGACGTTACCGTTAAAACAAATACACTTGAAGTTCATGTTGCCAGTTTAAGAAAAAAACTTGCACTTAATTTAAGGAGGGAATTCATTAAAACAATACACGGTCTGGGATATATGTTTACAGATTCTTCAAATATTCCAGAGCCGCATTAAGCTGAGGATCATTATCGTTTTCGGCATCTTCATTAGTAAACTCAACCTCAATGTCGGGTTCGATCCCTGTTTTATCTATATGATTGCCGTCGGGTGTAAGCCATTTTGCAATTGTCAGCCTTATGCTTGACCCATCGTTCAATTTGAAAACTTCCTGAACACTACCTTTTCCAAATGACGTTTCACCCAGAACTGTTCCTCTTTTGTAATCTTGAATAGCCCCCGCAACAATTTCACTGGCTGAAGCGGACCCTCCATTTATTAAAACAATCAGCGGAATATTGGCCAAACGCGGATTCCCGCTTAAATACATTGTTTGATCATCTTCATGATTGCGTCTTTCAATGGAAACCGCCTTTTTCTTACCTTCAATGAATTCCGATAAAACATCCACGGCTATTTCCAAATAACCGCCGCCGTTATTTCTTAAATCCAAAATAATTCCTTTCGGTTCAAGTAAAACCAAATCATTAACAAGACTCTCAAATTCGGGAAGTGTATTATCATTAAACTGATACAAATTGATTCTATAAATACCGTCCTCTAAATTTTCCAGTTCAACACTGGGAATTTCTATAGTGTCTCTTACAATATTTACATCAAAAGGTTCATCAACACCCTCTCTTATAATTGTAAGCGTAACTGTTGTGCCTTTTTCTCCTCTAATACTCATAATCGCGTCAAATAAACTCATATCCGCCGCATGCTCACCGTCAATTTTAAAAACTGTGTCACCCGGTTTTAAGCCCGCATTTTCCGCCGGTGAATTTTTTAAAGGAGAAACAACAACCAATGCTCTGTCTTCAACAGTAAGTTCCGCGCCAATACCATCAAGCTCACCATGCAAGCTTTGGTCAAATTCACTGGTTTCATCCTCGGTCATATAAACAGAATATGGGTCATCCAAAGAATCAACCAATCCCTTAATGGCACCATCTTTCAAATCTTCATTGTCTGCGACAGCATCCCGGTCTACATAATTTTTCTCGACAATTGACCACACTTTCCAAAATGGATCCAGACTGACTTTGTTTTCGATCGTATTCCCGGCGACAATTGACGAAAAAGCTTCCACGGCCGACACGTTTTTATCGGTTGAACCTTCGTCCAATTGCTTCTGAAGGTAAAAATTTGCGCTTTCCCATCCAAAAACAAAAACGAGTCCAAAAATTATAAAATACGATATTATTCTGCCGGATTTACTCATAAATTATATTAACTGGTTCTATAAACTTAGCTTTTTTTGATTTTAAGTCAACACCGATTTTAACTCCATTAAATTGTACGGGACCTGTTGCCGGAGTCACATGCTTGGCTTCTTCATTCACAAAAAAATTAATAATCGGGTCTTTATCGGCTCCAATAATAGAATCATGGGGCCCGGTCATTCCCGCGTCCGTAATAAAAGCCGTGCCTTCCGACAAAATTCTCGCGTCATTGGTTTGAACATGTGTGTGAGTACCCAACACGGCCGTCACCCGACCATCAAGATAGTGCCCCAAAGCAGCTTTTTCAGCAGTAGCTTCCGCGTGAAAATCCACAAGTGAAATGTCGTATTTTTGACTGCCCAAAATTTTATCCACCAATTTAAATGGGTTTTTCACCTCATGTTTCATGCTTATTTGCCCGATCAAATTTATAATTAAAATAGTCACGCCATTGAATTCAACAATTGCAAAACCGCGTCCCGGCATCGATGAGTCAAAATTGGCGGGTCTAATAACGGGTAAATTTGGCTCATCCAAATGCTTTTCTGTAAATTCATCATCATTAAACGCATGGTTGCCCAGCGTAAAAAAATCAACGCCCGCATCTATAAAACCATTTATATGCTCTTTTTTCACTCCTTTTCCATGTCTGGCATTTTCAGCATTGGCTATTACAAAATCAATATTCAATTCCTTTTTTATATTCTCAAGATTTTTTGCCAACAAATTTCTTCCGGCTTTGCCGTAAATGTCTCCAATAAATAAAATATTCATTTCTGCTAAAAAAAAAGACGGATCAAACCATATCATAATTAAGCAAGATCTTCAAAATAAATATAAAATATAGTATAATATAATAAACACCATGAAAAAACCTCAACTTAATAACCTGGCATATAAAGAAGGAGCCGTTGATATAACCGGTGAAGTTGCCAAAAAAGCGCGCATAAGCATTATCAGAAAAATGGGTAGCGCCCTTTTGCAGGGATACCATGAAAAAGAAAAGTTCAAAGATCATGTGATCGAGTATTATCAAAGTATCGGGTATAACGTATTGGATCCTCTTCAATACATTACGATGGATGAAATCAAAATTGGAATGGGAAAAATAAAAGACCGTATTTTTAGTAATGATGAAATTCTAGAAATGTTTAGATCTTATAAACATGCAAAGCTTAAACCCGGAGAATCATGCATTTTACTTCCAACTTATTTAAAAAAAGGCGAATTCGTTTTTTATGATGACCATAGTTTCAGCATGAATTCTGTATATGTAACTCCCACTACACGCGATCCCTTTGATACGCTTGCATTGCGTACTCAAAAAATTGATGCCAATGGAGCAATTCAGGGGACATCATTATTGCAAATTTTCCCCGAAGAATTGGTCAAGGCAACGCGGGTTTATCATCAAGAAGAAGACCCGAATCAAGAAACAAATAACGAGGAATCAATTGAAGGAATAACCGAACAGATGAAAATAATGATGAATGATTTGAACCAGAGATTTAATGAGCACGCAAAAAGAAAAAAATTCTGGGCGAGAATGGAAGAAACCAGAAATTTCTGGAAGGATTTACTATCAGAGTAAAAGTACAATTTTAGCCTTCAAAAAAAGTATAAAAAATGATATAATATTTAGATTTATTATGTCTATTTTTCGTGGAGGGAATACAAAAACAAATTGATTCGGCACAAAAACGCGTGGAACAACTGAAGCAGGAGCAGTCTCCTCAGCAACTTCGCAAAAAAGTTGCGCAGTACGAACAAACACTTATACATGAACTGGACGCGGGTCAACAGGAACTGAAAGCTTTGAGTGACGATCCCGAAATCTCAGATTTACAAGCGCAAAATTTCTTAAAATCCTCTGCCACGGCCTTGGCCGGAACAATTGCCCAAATAGCCAATCAAGGGCATGACATTCTTTCTAAATACAAAAAAGATGAAAAAGCTAAGCTTGATTTTGGCTCTATCGACACTTTAAAAGGCACATTAAAGGGGCAACTCGATAAACAAAGAGCAGAAATTATCAAATACAGGCAATTAAAAGAAGCGGCACAGGACTATCAGGGTATCATTTCCGAAGAGCAACAGTACAAGTCGTCGGGCGAAGAACATGATTTCGATAGTCTTATTCAAACTTATCAGGATTTTCAGGAAAAAACGGTTCAGGCTAAAAATAAAATCCCCGGGAAAATGCTCTCTACTGAAAGCGAAACGATCCGCACGGAAATGCAACAAGGCATGGAAGATGCAGCCCGAGATTACCAGGAAAAAGTTGAGCATTTCAAAAGCGAAAAGAAAATATTCGAAAATCATAAAAAAAATCTTGAAGAAAAAAACAAGCAGGTCGCAAACTTTAAGCAAGTTGTTGATCAATATTCCAAAAACCCGAGCGATGCATTAAAACAGCAGGCTGAAGTTCTTTACGATCAATTGGATTCCGAAGCCATAAGCAATGAGATTTTCGGTGAAGATTTGAGCGCTCATGATCAGGCGGGTGAAGAAGTTTCCGCTATTTATTCCAAGCTTAAAGCGGAAGTTTTCAATCCTTTCAGAGACGCGGTTGAACCGATTCGTGAAGCATTTACCGAAAAACAAACGGAACTGGCACGTGAAACTTTCAAAAAAATCGAGGAAGATCTAAAAAAATTAAAGGCTGAAATTGAAAAATTCGGCCCTACGGACAGCTTATACACAATGAATTATCCCGATGTAAAAAAAGAAGAAAGCGAGCAAATTAAACAGAAAGAAGATGCACTTTTAAAAGCATTGATAGCAACAAAAAACAGCATAAATGAGATAAACGGACAAGTTCACGCCGACACAAAAAAAGTCATTGAATTCGACGTTGAATCTAACCTTGCCTTTGCGGACAAAGAAATTACCAACATAGAAAACTACAGGGCGGTTCGCGCGACCAAAGACAAATTAAAAAAACAAGGATTAGATGGTTATGCCTTCTTTGAAAAAGATGAAGAAGGTCGTTTCAAAATGACTGCCGGATACAAATTGGCAAGTTTAAGGCCGGATGATCCGGAGAGAAGAGCATTATTGGACAGAATTGCTGATGATCCTGTAGAACTGGAAAAATATAAAAAGCAAATTAAAGCGGAACTTGACAAGAAAAACAGTGAAACCTGGGCGTCATGGGCGGCAAATATTGGAACTCCTTCACCGCATGGCCACCAGTACAATCCTCAACAGACAAAAAATCTCGAAAATTATTTATCAGATAAGGCAGAGCTAAAAAAACTAAAGGAGTTAAATAAAGAAGAGCTTTCAAGACTCGAATTTGATATTAAAAATTATCGAAATTTTAAAAACAAGAGAATCTTAGTTCAGCAGGCAATGCGCGAAGCAAACGCGGACGTAAAAAAACAAACCAAGAAAGTCGAAGTTAAAATGATTTCCGAGATGGGTGATGCACAACGTGAAAAAATGCAAGAAAAATTTGGCGCATCAAGTGAAAAATATTTCCAGGCAATGGATGCTTTAAAAACAAGAGATACAAAAAAAGCACGCAGTTTATTTAACGAATATACAAATCTGGCAGCGGGATTTAATCAGGAAGAAAGAGACACTCAAGAAGCCCTTATTGCACAAGCGTACGAAATGATCGGGGTTATTGACATGTCCCAGCCGTTTTATCAGGCACAAGAAGCTTTGCAAAAAAATGATCGAAATCCACGACAAGCCATACGACTTTATAATTCATATTTAAAATCGGTTGAAGGATTGCCGGCGGAACAAAAAGAAATGCATGAAGCGCAAATTGAAAACGCCAAAGAAGCGCTGCAAAGAATAAATTTGCAACAGGCAAATCTTGTCGATGAAATTCTGGAGGACGTTAAAAAAATAAAAAGAGTTGAACAACGAGAAGTGGGACGTTTAGATTTGACAATAAGCGAAGGAAAAGAATTCGATCATCTGGAGGCTAAAATAAACGCTTTAAGAAGTAGAATAGTAAACGGAAAAGAAGTAATAGATTTCGATAAGGAATACGAAAAGATCATG
Organism: Candidatus Peregrinibacteria bacterium; assembly: GCA_014729615.1. Lineage (GTDB taxonomy): Bacteria > Patescibacteriota > Gracilibacteria > UBA1369 > UBA1369 > WJJQ01. The sequence continues at coordinate 10,455 of WJJQ01000095.1, forward strand.
AATGAGGCTCGCGATATAGTAGCAAAAAACAAAATATCCAAAGAAAAATCAGCAGCGGAAGAAATGGACAAATTGTTTAAAGCCATGCAGTCCGATGACAATGAAGTACGAAAAAAAGCACTGGTAAACTTCGCAAAAAAAGCCAGAGGCCGCAGAGGATACGGGCTTGCAAAAAAATACCTGGATTATGCGTTGGCAGAGGACTATAAGGAAGCGGCGGAAAAATACAAAAACCGAATTACGCGAGCGGAAGTAATGAAACGTTTGCGAAATAGCGGTAAGGCTATGGAATGGATTAGAACTAACGCGGCCGCGCAATACAATGAAATGAAAAAGGAAGGTAATGCGGCAGGAATCCGTTTGCAAGATGTTGAAGCGAAATTGCTCGAGAAAAAAGTTAAAGACCTACATAAGCAAGCTTTGAGAGATTTAATGATCACCGAAGGACAAGCGGGTGGTCTACGAATGATGGAAAAATCGGAAACATGGACAGATAGAAAAATTGCGGGTTTGGCCAGAATAGCTTCAGCGGCAAAAGGTGGAAGAGAAAACCCCCTTGTGCTTTATCATGATTATTTTAAAGAAGGAGAAGGTTCATATTTTGATTCAATTGACCCGACAACATGGAACGCCGAAGATTGGGATAGCTTTCAGGATGAGGTTGCAAAATTAGCTTTTGAAACCGGTATGAGTCTTGGTCTTGGTGCGGGAGCATCCGC
>WJJQ01000096.1 GCA_014729615.1 Candidatus Peregrinibacteria bacterium
CCATTTAGGAATTTTTTGTATACCTTAGCACCATGTTTAATTATAATTATTTAAAATGAAAACAAATGAAAAGAGGCTACGGGAGCTGGCCGAAAATTTTACAAGGCTACCCACGGATGATTTATTTTATAACATCCACGCCAGTATAACTGGTTTACTGGACACAAAGGCACGGTCTTATTTTGCAACATCGCTGCCCAACATCAGCGATTCGCTTAACTCGATGAAAATCGCGGTTGATTATTTAACCATGAAAAATTGTGCATTTGATGTTGACCATATTATCACTATGGTTGATTCAAAAAGAAACAATCATCAGCGGAGTTTGCAGGGCGCGGCTTACATTATTAGCCTTTATGGCCAGGGGCGAAATATCCCAATGGAGAAATCCAGGGAGCTTATCCGGTTCTTAAACCAGCTTGCAGAAGTTTTGGATTGTGTAGGGTTTAATTATTCCCATACATTTAATCCTAAAGAAAAACAACCGGAAATTTTAACAAGGTAGGCAAGGGGCAAAAAGCCCCCCACCATAAAAGTAACATTAAAAAGTAAAATTATGAAAAATTTAAGTTTATTACAATTACACGAGAAACAGGAACAAATAGGTAAAAAAGCAACTCTAGTAAGTTCTGATCCAAATATTCCTGTTGATGAAAAAGTTGATATGATTAGGTCGCTTAAAAAGGAATTGATTCTTGTAGGGGAGGAAACACTCTTGCGGATGAAAAATATTGCTGCAAAAGCATAACTTTTTTTCAGTCAAATTAATGTAACCCCGTCTGGTTTTGCCGGGCGGGGTTTTTAAAATATTGGAGGTTATGTTATGCAAGGTTTTGTTTTGTTACATAGAGAATTTTTACAATGGGGTTGGTTTGATGATGAACGAATGGTGAAATTATTTATATATCTTTTGTTGAAGGTAAATCATAAAGACGTGGTTTACAAAGGCATACCCATAAAGCGGGGGCAAACTTTAACAAGTTTGAACTTGTTGGTGAAAGAGTTAAATATGCCAAAACAGCGTATAAGAACGTGTTTAGACAAGCTTAAAAAAACGGGCGAAATCAACACACAAACTAACACAAAATATACAATCATAACTATCTGTAATTATGATGTATATCAAGATTTTCAAAATTACGGCAACACACAATCCAACACACCATCAACACACCATCAACACAACAGTAACACACAACTAACATCAAACAACAATGAAGAGAATGAAAAATATGAAAAGAATGAAGAGAAAAAAGAAGCCCTAACGGGCGTTTTTCTTGATTTTTTAAAATTATACAATGACTGCTTAAAAAGAAACAGGAGGGTATTGAGCGAAAGGGCAAAAAAACAACTTAAAGCTAGGCTAAAAGATGGATATGAGTTATATGATTTTGAAAAGGCTCTTAGAAATGTAGTGAAAGATGAATTTCATGCAAAAAATAATTTCAATCACATAACACCTGAATTTATTACAAGACAGGATAAAATTGAAAAATTTTTGGATTTTCAGGACAAAAAAAATGGTTTCGATACACTGAAAAATAAAGATTATTCCGCAAAAACTTTTAGTTAAATTAATATGAAAACAACAGTCAATTTTTTTGAAAACGGCATAGTGCTTCACAACAAGAAGTACAAGCCAATACATTGCACCGTGGATATATCAAATATTGTGCGGCTGTTTGATTTTTTGCGAAATAGAATATTCAAAACCCGATTTGTTGAGTAAAAAAATTATTGGTGAAGGCATGGAGCGAGGGATAGCGCGTGTGTTGATGTTTTTTGCAGGGAGCGAGGTAAAAGAATACGGCCTCAATATCAATGATTTCATTTACCTGGTTAAAACAGCTTCACAAAACGACTTGATAAAAATCGGTCAATTCATTGAGCAGATGGGCGGAAAAATGGAAAAAACAATGTTAAATTAATATAGGTATGGCAGATAAACAGGGGATTTTCAGCCTGATAACTTGGTTCGGGGCTGACACTACGGAATTTTTACGGAAAACGGACAAGGCAAAAAGCCAGATGAAAACATTTGAAAAAGGCATGGGGCAGTTAAAAACCGCCATTGCCGGAGCGTTTGCCGTAACCGGGTTAAAAGAATTTATCACAACAACTACCGAAGCGTATAATATACAGGTACAGGCAGAGGCCGGATTACTGAACGCCCTTGGGGGGAGAAAGGATATACAAGAAAGGCTCTTGCGGCAAGCAAGTGCGATACAAGGAAAAACAAAAATTGGCGACGAAGTAATTATAGCGCAGCAAAAATATGTTGCCGCTCTAAGGCTTACCGAAGTCGAAAACAGGAAATTGATAAAAACCGCTGTCCAATTAAGTGCGGCAACCGGAACAACGCTCGAATTTGCAGTAAAAAACCTTGCAAAAACATACGGTGGTTTAACGGGCGAACTTGGAGAATTATTGCCAAACATCAAAGAACTGTCAACTGAGGAGTTAAAAAGCGGCAAGGCAATTGAAGTAGTAGCCGGACAATTTAAAGGATTTGCGGAAACAGCCAGAAGCGTAGGGGACGGCGAGGTGGTATCATTGAAAAATCAACTTGGCGATTTGGCAGAAGTGATAGGGGGAAAATTACAGCCTTTGATAAATAGTGCGGCAAAGGCAATAAAGAATTTAACAGACAAGCTTACATATAGCGTTCAGGATGGGGGAAAAAATGCAGCCCTGGACACCATCATGGAGTTACAGGATAGTTTACAGGGACTAGGGAAAAATGAAGCCTGGGATTTAATAGCAAAAGAACTGGGCAAATATCAAAAATTATTGTCAGAAACATCCGCTGAACAAAAAAAATACCAGGATAAATTTTCCGGTGATTACCTCCTGGATTTCCTTGGGAGCACTTTTGAC
>WJJQ01000097.1 GCA_014729615.1 Candidatus Peregrinibacteria bacterium
GCACTCTACCAAGCAGGGAAAAAATCACCTTGGAGGAATTTGAACCCACAGTTTGGGATTGGGACAGTGAATATGTAAAGGGCCAGAAAGCGAGAGGAAAGCAGATAGGTCATACATACGTCAAGATAATGCACGGCTACATGAAAAGCCATGTTCTGCCAGATTTGGGTACAAAACGGATATCGAAACTGACACGGCGGGATATTGAGCAATGGCAAATTATGAAACTGAATGAAGGGAAGATCAAAGCGAAAACGATAAACAGCGCAACTACAGCGCTTCGAGTTGTTCTCAGGGAAGCAGTCAATGCAGGAATCCGAAAAGACAACCCTGCCAGCGGTATTGGCAAACTAACCGAGAAGGCAGAGAAGCGGGGCGCCTTGAGCAGGGAGGAAGCGAAAAAAGTTCTCAACCCGAAACAGTGGAAACGCTTCGATATGTGGGTGTTAAACCTAACTGCCGCAACGACAGGAATCCGTATGGGGGCTTTGCAGGGGTTAACGGTTGGTGCAGTTTTTCCGGGATATATTGACATTCAACAAGCATGGGAACGAACAAAAAACTTTAAAGAACCGAAATGGGGAAGTTGCCGAAAAGTACCAATTGGAGGAATGGTATTTTCAGCGCTTGCCGAACAAATAGCTCGTTTGCCTAACCGGCATCCAAATGCTCTTGTTTTTCCAGGCAGTATAGCGGGGCAACCGGTTAATAACAAAACAATATTGGAACACCTTAAGAAGGCAATGGTTAAAGCAGGGATATCAGAAAAGGATAGAACAAGCCGGGGTCTAAGTTTCCATAGTTGGCGGCATTTCGCAACTACACAGTTACGAAAGGCAGGGATAAACGACGCTCAAGTGAAAGCAATTACGGGGCACAAAACCGCGTCAATGTTGGATATTTATGGAGCACATTTCAGGCCAGAAGATTTTAAAGGGGCAGTTAAAATCCTTGAAGAGGGGATCCTGAAAAAATAATGCTAATACATCATTGTGCAACATCGCCATTTTATAAATATTATATTGAAATTTTTCCCGTTGGAACTTTCACGCAAATAAAAAATTTCTATTATCATGATACTGGAGAATATCACTCGAAATTTTATTCATCCTTTTGGGGCGGTCTACCCATTCCAAAAAAAATCTTTCAAGAAGGACAATTTGTTTGGCTTGCATATGAGTCATTACATGATACAAAAAGATTCTATTTGATGCCTGAGAATTCTCAAGCGAAGGGAACGGCAACATATATAATCAAAAAAGGTGACTCTGAAACTGAGATAGAAGTTGATTCTCATGCCCCCATTCCAACAGCGAATTTTAATAAAGCAAATTCATATATTCCCATTTTATATTTTTGGCACGAACCTATACAGATACTACCGCCGGATGGTGTAAAACCAGCTGGTAATCACCCACTTTCTGCAAGAAGTATGCCGCAATTTTTCATGCGTCCATATCGTTGGTTAGAGCGCACTGAAAGAGACGACGCCCATCCTCCTGCATATCGTGTAGAGAAATGGGATTGTATACTTAGATACACAATCCTAGTACCTCCCGAACTTTCAATAACTGAATAAAAACCCCCAAAACTTTTTGGGGTTTTTCCAATCTGTTTCCATGCAACAATATGAGCATGGAAAATACAGAAAACATATTCATGACAGTAGAAGAAGCAGCAGACTTCTTAAAGCTATCCACCAGTTACCTTCGAAAATTAATTTCAGCACGTATAATCCCTTTCCTGAAATTCGGCCGTAGAGTTGTCTTTAACCGTTTCGATTTGCTGGAATGGGCACAAACACGCAGGATCAACACCATACAAGAAGACAGGAGGAGAAGAATGGCAAATTGTGCTTTTTTTAACGAATGTTCTGCACCACTTTGCCCTTTGGATAATAGGTATCTTAATAACTGTTACTGGTTCCCTGACGAAGAGATATGTAGAAAAAAACCAGCCCCTCAATGGGTTAAACGTCAGAGAAAGATTGCTAAAGCTCTCAATTATTCCTTTGAAAAAGGCTACTTCACACTAAAAATGCTTCAACGAAAATGCAAAGTGACGAAAAATTTTCGTGGGCTGAACCCCGATAAAGGTGAATTGAAGTTACAAGAGGAAAATTGGCTTAAAAAGCACCCTGAATACATTCCTCCTGAAACACAGATAAACCAGGGTAGAAAACTAAGTAGTACTCAAAAAAATAGAGTTATTTAGAAATGGAAAAGTTGTATTTTCGTATGCATTTAAAAGGAGAAAGTTGGGCATCGTCATATAAAACGCCATACAAGTCATATTCAATTTGGTTGGGTAATGAATTCTCTTTTAAAGCGGGAGAATATTTCTCTAATAATAATTTTTTAAGAAAATAGGATAAATGAACTCAAAGATAGTTTAAAGATGGAAAAAAATATTAGGGAACAAGCAAGAGAATATCGTAAATATGGTTTTACTGTAATTCCAATTGAACGAGGAGGGAAAAGACCACTTACTTCATGGGGCCGATATTATGAGCGACCTCAGACCGAGAACGATTTCAAAAAAGATTTTCCAGACGATAACCGAAATATCGGTCTTGTAGGGGGAGAATGCTCTGATAATGCTTTGTTTCTCGATTTCGATTGCCGGACGAAATATCAAAAACTAATAGAGCATAATCGGACTTTACGGAGAATAACGAGCGAAACGACAGTAGTTAGTACACACCGTGGAGTACAAGTTTATCTTAGAACCCTGGTCCCGGTAAAAAATGGAAAAATCAAAGACCTCGATCTGGATATCAAAGCTACAGGCGGATACGTAGTAGCTCCGCCGTCTTTGCATCCTTCGGGTCAGTTTTATTTGTTTGAGAAGGGTTTATGCAACATTTACCGGCTTAGAACCCTCGATGAACTTGACTTCCTCCAGCTTAATAAGGCTATTAGTAATCGCCCACCCTGGTATGGAATAGGCAACCTTTTTGGGGTCCTCAAAGGAGAAAATTTAAATTACAAATCACGGTCCGAAGCAGAAGCCGGACTGGTTTATAACCTGGTTAAAAATAATTGGAGTTTTGAGCAAGTTTATGAGCTTTTCAACCGTAACGCTGTCGATGGAACAAAATTCCGAGATAAAAAAGACCAGAGTTCAAATTATCTGTATGTACATTTTAAAAATGCCGAGAAGCATTATGAATCCAATAAGCGGATTGTTGATAAAAAGATAGACGAAATGATCCGGTTCATAAAAGAATATTCTTTCAATCCCCGGACACGGCATACTGATTTCGCTGTATCTTATGTAATCTTGGAAATAGCACGACGAAGCGGAAAACTGAAAAATATCGATCTCTCAGTAAGAGAGGTTGCCGAAAACGCAGGTATAAGCTTGTTTACAGCCTCTAAGGCACTTACTCGATTACCGTTTCTCGTAAAAACATCAGAAGGAAACTCTCGGGAACCTGCTTCTTACTCAATAGACGAATCCTTTATTGCCATAAACTCACAAACCTTAACACATACACGCTGTTATGGTATGTGTGATTTTGGCAACAACGAATTTTCGGAGGATATATATAGAACCGCCGGGGTTGGAAAAACTGGACATCGAATATTAAAAACTCTTGAAAATGCAGACTGGTTGACAGCTCAGCATGTCGCAAAAAGTTCTGGAATACCGTATCGGACTGTTAAGCGTAAACTTAATCATCTTCGAGACCTCGATGCAGTTTTTACAGATGGAAAAGTAAGAGGGACATCATACAAATTGAAGATGAAAATGAACCCTGAGGGGTTGAAAGAGCTTGCCCAGAAATTAGGAGTTGATGGAAAAGGTGAACGCGAGAGAGCCGAACACAAGAGAGATCGCAAGCGTTATAGAGAATACATGGCAATCATGGCGGAGGAAAAAGTGAGCAAGTCCGCATAAAATTAAAATTTTAATTCTGTAGCAATTCTTATGTACAGAACAACAAGGACAGCAAAGAATATAGTATAATTTCGTTTAGAAAACTTGAAAGAATACTGTAATTTCAAAATATTAACTGAAGCACAATTATGTTCATATTGTATTAGACTATAATAGCGATGGAGGTGGGGATATGAAAAAGGCAAAAATCGTTTTTCAGGAATGCATTCAAAATGCTCAAGATTACGAAACAGACGAAGAAATGCTGGATGCCAGAATAAAAATTAACTTTGTCGTAGAGGGGCAATCAGCAACCGAAATGTCTGTGGCGCTTAAATTGCCTTCTGGAGGGAAGTTTGAAAATACTGTTTTAGAGGTTGAGTGGCCAAAAACATACAAAGGATTAATGAACTATCAAGCATTTCGAGATGCAGTAGAACATTATTATCGAGATTGTATTGGAAGCCAGGGAAAAGGGATCCACATTGCGGGCGGTTCAAACATTATTATGAGAAATAACATAATGAGGTTTCCGAAAACCGTCGAGATCGAAGTCGATGAAAAAGAATTCGGCTGGTAAATAGAGGCTATATGAGAAACCCAAAACCCATCCGATAGAAAAAACAGGAAAGTTGTTAGCCGTTTCCTCGGGCGCAGAGAACGCAGGAGTGGGAAGGGCTTCTGTTGTTAAATATGTATCTCACTTCTTGTGTATAACTCAACGAGACAGGAGGATTATATTATGAAGCCAAATGTATTAAGGGGTATCAAAAGAATTTCATGGGTTATATCTTCCATTTTTGGCATAGTCTGGTTTTTCATATTTTTTTCAAGACTTGCAGAATCAAATTTTACCATTGAAAACCAACAAGAGGTTATATTTTTATTTCTTGCAATTTTTTTCCTTGCTGGCTTAATGTTTGGAATAGCTCTCTTCTTTCTCCGAGGCGTTTTGATTTGGATAATAAAGGGCTTTTCGAAATCTTCGACATCAAAAGATCAAACAACAGCAGGGCAAGAACAACAAGATCCACAAAACACACAAGAATCTTAATTTCAAGGGCCGGGTAAGAAACTTTTCTGACGCAATGTAAAAGGAGATCGGAAACGGAAAGATGAGACTTTCAATATTCGGAGTAGAACGATTTTTGTAGAATATCAGACTGAAAACGATACAAGGGGGAGACTATGAGAAGTCAGAAACCTATTCGATGGGAAAAGACAGGGGAATTCCAGGCTGTTTCGAGCGGCGGAGAAGAGATTACCATTGAAGAAATCTCTCCTGTATTCAGGCCAGAAACTCAAACGAAAAAGGGCAAACGGAGCGAACAGTACGGGAAACCACGGCTACAAACACAAGACGGCCTGGACGTTAAAAAGATTGATGCAAACAATTATGAAATTCACCTCGGATCGAGAACGGTTAAATTCAAGAAAGCGGAGTAAAAACATCCCGTTGAACTTAATTTGTATTTTGCCGATAAACGTATGGAAAAAAATATAACGGAGGGGTGAACCATGTCATTAGAATACGAAATTCATAAGATGCTTACCGAGGACCCGGAATACACAGGAGATCGGCTTGCTTTTACTTTGGTCAAGTTTATGATGC
>WJJQ01000098.1 GCA_014729615.1 Candidatus Peregrinibacteria bacterium
GATGACCATTGCCATGCTCATGGTCAACACGGTCAAAGCGGCGACACCAATATAAAATTTTGCGCCAGTAGCTCAATAGGATAGAGCGTTGGCCTCCGGAGCCAAAGGTTGTGGGTTCGATTCCCGCCTGGCGCACAAGCTAAACATCTGTTTTTACAATACAAGCCCTTGTTTTTTAAAGGGCTTTTTTGTTTCTATCCGTTCGATATATACCCTATTTTACCCTTGTTTCTCTAAAAAGTGCACTAAAAAGTGCAAACCTTTTTGCAGAGTATTTGCAAGTATCAGAAAAAAATCCGTACATTCGTTTAGCACTGAAAAGATGCTTTCATGTTTTTTATAGCTTCATTTAATTTTACCCTATGTTTCACCTGATATTTCACTTGACAAAAAGCAAATATAAAATTATATTAATTTAGTTAGTTCTTTGAAACATTTACGCACTTTTGTTGTATATTATTATGTAAACATGCACAAAATTATATGAACAACCCCCAGTATAATAATTAAAAATATCGGAGATTTTCTAATACGAGGTGAATACCATGAAACGTATGGCTCCCGTTAATCTTGAGGTAAAATTACCTTATAAATTGATAGTGCGAAAAAAATGGGTTGTATCTTATTGTCCAGCTTTGGATGTTTATTCACAGGGCAACGATAAAGAGGAGGCAAAAAGGAATCTAGTTGAGGCGATTTCTGGATTTCTCCTTACGTGTTTTGAAATGAACACCTTGGATGAGGTTTTAAAAAATTGTGGTTTTTCGCCACAAAAAGAAACACCTGAAAAGCAATCAGCTGATCTTGTTGATTTTCTTAAAGTTCCTATGAATTTTACGTGGAATGAACATGGACGAACTCGATGCCACGCTTAACGCCTATACACTGGAAGAAACTTGAATGTATTGTGCTAAAATTAGGATTTAGATTCCATCGACAAAATGGTTCACACAGACAATATGTAAAAAGCGGCACAATCCGGCCTGTTACTATCCCCGTTTACAATGAAATTGATGTTGAAATAATTAAAAACACTATGAGAACCACAAAGATAAATCGTGACAAATACTTTGAACTATTAAAAGAATGCAAATAGCTAAATTGCCATCATTCACTCATTCACTCTCCTAATTATAATTTTATAATGCGTTGGCCATTTGGTCAGGAGTTTTTATAAATTTGCGATTCCTAAAAAAAATGCGTACATTCTTTTAGCACACTCATATAGTGTTATTTTCTTCATCACTATTCCCTTTTTGAGCCCCCGGTTCCATCGTCACAACACCGGGGGCTTTTTTATTTCCCCCTGGGCTGTCCAGTTAGTGAAATATTTCTCGAACTGGACCTATTACCCGTTTTTCCCTATTATTTGTTTTTTGCATTTTTTTTTCGTATATTGTCAAAGTTGCAATCCGTGGGGGATTTCAATCCAAATTAAAATAATTTTTTCAAAACAAACTCCGGGCGCCCTGTCTGGGGGGCCGCGAGGAAGTTTTTGTCCGGCCTCTGTCAAGCGAGAACAAAGCCGGGCCGGTCACCAATACGACGAATATGGAATTGTGTATCCACGCTAACCGACTTGATGAGGAATTTGTCAGGTCGCAGCTATTACCAATGATTGAACGCGAGCGGAGATTGGCGGGAGCTTAAATCAATTTAACCCGTAAGTGCAATAAAAAATTGCCGTATTTTACGGCATGGCAAAAATACAAAAAACTTTCAAGGCTATAAAACAGCCGGATTTTAAAAGTGTATTATTGAACTTTCGTATATTACAGTAGGAAAAAACAGAACTGCGGGCGAGACGCACGCCCCAAAAAAATAAAGGGAGGTGAGAAATTAAGGCTAAAAAAAGGTCGCCAAGTCGGAACTTAAGGAAAGCTCAAATAACAGACGTACGCTCTTTCCGGCCAGGCCGAAAACACCGTACCGTTCCGAAGGGACAAAAACAAGTCACGGCCATTATGATTAAGTTACGGGCGGGAATGTTTGAGAGTCTAAAAAAAATATTTAAGGAGGATTTAGGATGTTAAATTTTTATCAATTCAACCATAATTTAAAGGGGAATTATTATGGAGACAAATATCCAAACAATCAAAAACCGCCATGATATCGTTGAAGTTTTGCAAAATATCACGGGGGCAAACTTAACCACAACGGGCGACAAGTACAAAACCTTGTGCCCTTTTCATCAAGAAAAAACACCTAGCTTTACCATTTTTCCAGATCAAAGATTTTTTTGCTTTGGGTGCGGCGTTCGGGGCGACGTGATCGATTTCACTCGCATGGCACTGGACACCGATTTCAAGGGAGCGATCCAATATCTGGAAAATGAAAATCCTACCTACACAACGAATTCAAAAAAGCAAATAAAACGACAAAGCCGACGCGATCCGGTCGTCGATTATTTTCTATGCTGGCGCCGGGTACTTGTAACCTGGCAAAAGTATTTTCTTTGGCAACTCCAAAAGCTGGAGAAAATTCCGGTCATAGAACGCGATGCCAAATTTTATGACCGGGTAAATTTGACAGGGACCTATTTCGACGATGCCATTTCACAGCAGGCCGAGGTCGA
>WJJQ01000011.1 GCA_014729615.1 Candidatus Peregrinibacteria bacterium
CATATTACCTGACCGAAGGTGACTATTCATCGACCGTCACATACACATTGGTAGATAAAACTTTACCTCCACCCTCCGGCTGCTAACCCCATTCTTTGACGATTTGATTAAAATATGTTGAAACCTAACCAGTTTGCTACACAAAAAAAATATTGTATACCTAGAAATTCATTAAAAAATCATATATAATATAAATATACATTTTCATATAAATATCCCTTAACCCAAAAATTATATGAATAAAAAATACATTGTTGCTACAGTTGGCACGCTTGCCCTGGCAGCAAACATCATCTTGCCTGGCCTTGCTTTCGGGCAAAACTCTCAAACAGGTACGCAAGAATTAACATGCGGAGCATTTGGAATAACAAGTGCAACATCTGATTTTGCATTTGATGCTCTTTCAGTAGCACCTATTGACCAACCTTCTTTTGGTGCATTTATTGATCCTGCCGGTAGTAACATTACTTATCAAGATGGAACTAACGACGTTCCTGCTGAAGCAGTAATTGAATTTTTTGATTACAGAGTACCTGGGTGTGATGGAGGAGGCCTTGATGGATTCAATGTTCAGGTATCTGCACTCACAGATTTTACAAGTGGATCTGATACAATTCCCGTAAGTGGTAACCTTTTCGTTGCTACAACTCCACAAGCTACAAATCCAGATAATGCTAGATATACACTTACTGGTACAGCTCCAAATGAAATGTATTATGATGCAGATGATTATGTCGCACTTCCATCACCAACTTACGATGTAACATTGCCTTATAATGTTGGAACTTCTACCACACCTGTCGATTTAGAAGCAGCTGGAACTTTTGATTCTGCGCTAAACATTCCGGTTAGCCCATCTGTTGGGACAATAGCTGTAAAACCATCAACTGGATCTGCTTTTGGTGAAATGGCTGTAGGCGTAGCATATAACTTAAACGTTCCTGCATCTACACCATCTGGTACTTATTCTACAACAATTGAATATACTTTAATTGCTGCATAATTAAGTAAACTACTTTTTTAAATAATAAAGCCGTATCAATAATTAAAAGATACGGCTTTTTATTGAAAAAAAGCCTTTTTTGTGCTATAATTATGGGATAATTATAAAAACAAAAATGAAAAAACCAATCACATTTTTACTCACACTTATTTTAGTGTGCATCAATTTAACCACTGCAAACGCAAGTTTAACACTCACGCCAAATAAAGATAATCCCACATTGGATTTTAAAATCTTGGCCGGCTATCAAGATTCTGGCTTTCTTGATATAAAAAACACATCTTCAAGCGACACAATCGAAGCCGAAATATATGCAGTGGACAGTACCAGGTCAATTGAAGGTTATTTTGCTGCAAAAAGTAAAACTTCAGTTCAAGACAGCTTAGGCAAATGGACAACATTGACACCGTCAACCATTTCTATCGAACCGGGACAAACGGAAAAAGTCGAATTTAATATCAAATTACCTAAAGATTTAACACCGGGGACTTACTCAGGAGCTTTTGTTGTTACTAAAGCTAACAAAATAAACGAAATCCAGACCAATTCCACTGCCGTAAACATCACGACTCGCGTAGCTTATCCTTTTTTTGTTCAAGTACCAGGTGACATTAAGATAGACTATAACATTTACGGTTTCACTTTAGACCAACAAAAAGCACTTAATACATTTAAATACCAAATTGAAAACAATGGAAATATCGCTTTGAAAGTAAAACCTAAGTTAACCATAAAAGACTCACCGAATCTTTTTTATAACAAGGAATTAGAGGCAAAAACAAATACACTTTATAAAGATGAAAAAATTGAAAATCAAATCAGGTACTTTGATAAACCCTTTATTGGACATTTCAATGCTAATTTAAAAGTGGACGTATACCAATATAACATTATTGAAAATGAAGAAATTTTCCTAGAAACATTCACTCTACAAACCAGTTTTTGGGTTATTCCATGGCAATTCATTTTATTGTTAATTGTTTTAGTAATAATTTATATAACCATTCATATATTGATTGTTAAGCAACAAAAAAATATAATAAAAAAAGCTGACAAGTATATTACACAATCAGGTGATACGATTCATCAAATAGCAAACAAATACAATTGCAACTGGAAAAAAATTGCTAAAATCAATAAAATTAAACCACCATATGCAATTGATGAAAATACAGAATTATTGATTCCAAATAAATGCAAAAAAAACGCATCATCTTAGCAATTTTAATTTCAATCCCGTTAATAACACACGCCCAGGATATAGATTTTACAGTTCAAATCACTAATCCAAACATTGAGAAGCCAAAAGTATATGTAATGGAAGCAAAACCGGGAACTCAAATAAACGAACAAATAACAATAAACAACTTAGAAGCTAAAAAAAACACTTTTATCCTCAATGGCGCTGACAGCACGGAATCAATTGAAGGAAATATTGCATATAAACCCAGTAACAGCGAAATGACTGAATTGGGCGCGTGGATAACTGTACCAAGTGAAGTAACAATTCCGGCACAAAGCAGTAAAGTAATTGATTTCAGCGTCAATATCCCGGATAATACAGACTATAAAGATATAAAAGGAGCAATAGCAATTACTAAAAAAGTGTTTCATAACGAAAATGCAGACATAAAATTTAATTATAGAATTGCACAACCAATAGAATTAAAAGTAACTGACGATCCACAAAAAATTGAGAAACAATTTAAAACAACCCCAACATTATTTTTTTGGATTACAATAGCAATATTCCTTGGATCAATAATCTATTTAGTCATTCTACAAATAAATGCCAAAAAAAATAAAAAATAATTTGATGATTTTATGTGCGATTGCAGCTATTAATATGCTAATTGCACCAATATTAATAAACGCACAAGTAAACAATTTTGCAAGTCAAGAACTAACAAACGGCATTATTCAAATGATAACACCTGACTCTTTTAATTTTGATCCAGCTTTACTTGGTTCAAATACAGAACCCATTAGCGTTTACAAGTATGGAGACCCCAATGATCCAAATCAAACATTAAGAATCCTCGACGGCGAAGAATCTAATTTAAATTTCAGGGTTGGTTTGACAATAAGTGATTTTGAAAGTAGCTCAAATGCAATTCCATATAGTAATTTTTCAATAGCATCAATCTCAAACAACACCAATGGCGTTGATATAAATAATGAAAGATTAAATCCGCCGTCAGTAAATAATCAGATTGATACTCCATTGCATTGCAATGAACAAAATATCACTGACCCAACTATATGCGACACCGTATTCGACACAAACCAGTTCCAAGCTTCAGGAACTTTAATTAACAGTGATCCATCAATCGACATAACTAATACCGATGAATTAATAGCCGTAGCAGATAGCAGCCAATATTCAATTGATAACATCATTGCATTCGCAAGTGGAGAGTTGGCAAAAATTACTGCAATCCCAGCAGCAAATTTAATACGCGTTCAGAGAGGATACAGCGCAACAGAACCAACAGCACAAACCAGCGGATCTGGAATAATCATTACTAATAGTGTTAGTGATGAAATAACAATTCTTATTGGAGAAGAACCAACTAATTACAGACTAGGATATTATTCTACCGCAGTAGCCTTACGCGGCATTATTGACCAAGATCAAGAACCCGGCACATACACCGGCACCATAACATTCACTCTTTACACTTGCTCCGATTTAAGTTGCATTTAATGCCTTAAAAATGAATCCAAAACAAAAAAAACCGGCGGTCTTAACCTTGATAACACTTTTATTGACGTTAAACCTGATCATCGCCTCAAACGCTGTCGCCCAGTCAACAACACCAACAACCATTACAATTACCAGAAACGAATTCTTTTCTTTTGTGCAAACTCCCGCCAATATTAAAATCAATCATCCCGCGGGGGGTGCCGTAGACATTTATGATCAGACCTATTTTTCAAATGACAATGGTGAATATCCGCTCGACAGACAACTAATTGTACGTGACACGCGCAATTGCGGCGGTTTCAATGTAACACTTACCGCCAACCCTTTTAACGACGTCACTACTTTGAATAACGGATTAAGAGTGGTTACCCATTCCCAAAGTTCATTAGCCGGCAATGAAATGAACGGTGTAAAATACATAGACGGTTACACAGGGGATCAAAACATTATCGCTCCACTTAATCATAGTTCGGGCAGTTTTGCCATTGCGTCTACATTTACCGACCCGCCTTTTGACACTGTAGACAACGTTTTAGACGGTCCGGTAGACATTATGCAAGCGGGATTGACCGCCCCCGACGGACATAACGGCGAAATGGCGCTGGGACTTGCATACGCGTTTACCATTCCCAAATACACAC
This sequence comes from Candidatus Peregrinibacteria bacterium, assembly GCA_014729615.1. Classification (GTDB taxonomy): domain Bacteria; phylum Patescibacteriota; class Gracilibacteria; order UBA1369; family UBA1369; genus WJJQ01. The sequence continues at coordinate 4,352 of WJJQ01000011.1, forward strand.
CGCCAAATACATATTTCACATTACTGACTTTTACATTAACCGACGACACAACGGGAACTTGTCCATAAAAATTTGCACATAAAAATATGAAATTCAATAAAATTATAATCAGTCTTTTAATTTTCTTACTGGCCGGGATTCAAACCGCCGCGGCAAATTTTACCGTTGTACCCGAAGCTCCCCATGACCGAAATTTCAATTTTTCAATCGAACCCGGAGGATCAGCCAAAGGTGCCGTACGCATTCGCAATTTGGAAAACGAAAATTTAATCGTTAGCGCCTATTCCGCGGATGGTACAACCAGCAATCAGGGAACACTTGCGTCCAAAACAAAAAATCAGGACCAATTTCATATTGGAAACTGGGTTACGTTTGACCAAGACCAAGTTGAAATACAAAACAATTCCGAAAATGTAATCAGTTTCACCGTACAAATTCCGGAAGACACCACCCCGGGAACCTATGCCGGCGGAATTAACGTTGAGACAATCGCGCAAGAAGACAGTGCCGTTTCAACAACCGCCAGAATTTTCACAAAAATGTTTGTTGAAATACCCGGTGACAAAAACCACAATTACGAATGGCTTGATTTTTCATATGAATCACATCCAAACAACGGCGCGCCCGAGTTTACAATGTCTTTCAAAAACAAAGGTAATACAATTTTAATGATCGAACCGGAAATAAAGTTAAACGGTTTTCCTCCATTAAAAAACACAATCAAAGCCAGCACTTTGACACTTCAGCCGGGCACGGAAGTCAAAAATGTGTCTTACAGATTGCAAAATCCGCCAATTGCCGGATTTTATTACGCCACCGCAAATGTCAAATTTTATGAATACGACATTATGAATAACGACAGAGCAAACGAAGTTACCGAGAACAAAACACTGATAATTAATTTAACACCTTGGTACTTTATTGTTATAATCCTTTTAGTCCTCGCGGGGATTATTGCCTATCCGATTTATACGTCTTATCAAAGCAAAAAACTGCGCAAAACTTGTAAGATGTACAAAGTTAAGAAGGGAGCCACAATTATGGATGTTGCGGCCGCTCACAAAATAAATTGGAAAAAATTGGCAAAACTGAATAAACTGAAAAAACCATATACCCTGAAAGAAGGACAAGTACTCTGCGCACCCGCGCTACCTGAAAAGGATAACCCAAATAAAAAATGATCAAAAAAATTTCACTCTTTCTAGTCGGATTATTTCTTCTTTCATTTTTTTCAACTTCGGCCTTCGCGCAAATTCCAAACTTAGATACATCGGTTCCCAGTGCAATAAGCGATATTGAAAGTGACGGATTCACAATTGTCCCCGCTTTTCCAAATGCCAAAGAACCGCGAAAATTTTTATTTGAAGTAAAACCCGGAGAAAAAACCAAAGAATATACATACGTTTCAAATTTATCTAACAACGAAGCATCTTTTCGACTATACGGAGCCGATCCCACGCAGTCGGCACAAGGTACTCTCGCATACAAAACAAGAGACCAAAACAGCCCCACGGGTGAAGGATCCTGGATTCAATTTGAACCCGAAACCATAACTCTTGGCCCAAAAGAAAGCAAAAAAGTACCGTTTACGGTTTCCGTTCCCGAAACTGTGGAAATGGGGGAATATAAAATTGGCATTGCCATGGAAAAATTTGCCGTTCAAGACACAAACAATCCCAACATTGCAATAGCGGCCCGTCTTATTTTAAACGCGGAAGTAAAAGTAACCGATGATCCGCAAGAAATACCTCGTTTAAAAGGTCAAAAAACAACAATTATTCAAGATGGAGGAGATTGGAAAATTTATTATTTCTGGATATCTTTAAGCCTGTTTATACTAAGTTTCTTGGCATTGATTTGGATAACAATTCAGGAAAAAAAGGATAGCAGACAACAAAGCGCAATTGCCAAACATCCGACAGTAGCGGTAAAAAAGAAAACTCCGACCAAAAAAACAGCCGCACGTAAAAAACCCTCTACCAAAAAGAAATCCGCGCCAAAGAAAAAAACCGCGACCAAGAAAAAATCAACAAGCGCAAGAAAAAAGAAATAATTCAAAAAACTAAACTAACCCCCAAGCAATGCGTCCTTTACGGCATGCATTGCTTTTCCTCTATGAGAAACTTTATTTTTTTCGGCAATACTTAAAGCGGAATAAACCTTTTCAAATCCAAGCGGCTTAAAACATGCACTAATAGGCAATCCTTTATAAAATTCCGCTTCCAGCTCACGAGTAATTATGCCCTCGGTCACCCCCTCAAACACCCGCGCAACGCCCTTGTCGTCCATCAACGCGGCACAGCAAATAAATCGGGCGGTCCTTTCCTCATCCGGCACATTTTTCAAAACCCGCAAAAAATGCTCAATCCACTCTTCATCCGTCGCGTTTTCCCCGGCTCCCCATCTTCTTGTCTTCACTCCCAATTCCCCTTTCAAAGCATCCACCACAATTCCCGAATCCTCGGCCAAAGTCATAAAACCGGACTGATCAAAATAATGCTTAACCTTTTTCAACGCATTTTCTTCATAAGTTTCACCGCTTTCATCAACATCATTAGACAAACCCAAATCAACCGAACTCACAATTTCAACCGGCGTACCATTTAGCACCTCCGAAATTTCCACAAATTTACCCGGATTCGACGTTCCAATAACAAGCTTTCTATCCATAGACATTCACGATTAATGATGACAAAATACACAGTACTTGCATGGATTTTATGACACAAGCCCAAAAAAAACCAGTCTTATCGACACGTTTCGGCCACGTAGGCTTGGCTTTTTTAATGTTTTTGCCCGTTCTGGGCGAATTCGGGCGTATTTTCATTGGTCCATTCAACGGAATTATCGCCTCAGACATTATTATTCCACCATTTTTAATCATTTGGTTTTTTCTTTTTTTCACCGGGCCCCATCAACGCCTTAACAAAATACCCGAACGAATCTGGCTACCGCTACTGCTTTTCATAGCAATCGCATTTTTATCGTTACTCCGTTCATTGCTTTTTCTGGACAATTCCGAAGTTATTTCCGGATCCCTTTACTTAATCAGGTTCATACAATACGCCCTGCTTTATTTTGTCACTTTAAGCTCAATCCAAACTTACAAACAAAAAGAAACACTCATAAAATTCATGGTCATTTCAGCGCTTTTAATAGCCATTGCCGGATTCATCCAATTACAAATTTTTCCCGACCTGCAAGAACTTGAGGCAGAGGGCTATGACCCGCATATCAACAGACTGGTTTCAACCTGGCTTGATCCAAATTTTGTGGGAGGATTTTTCGCGATCATCATTTCAGTTTTAACCGGAATATTTCTTTACAAAAAATCGCTCAAACAAAAAATTACACTGGCGATTATCATTGCCATTTTGGCCGTCGCTCTTTTTCTTACATTTTCCAGATCGGCCTATCTTGCTTTAATAGCGGGATTGTTCGTCATAACAATACTCAAATCTCGCAAACTTTTGGTCGCAATAACAATACTGTGCGTGCTCGGCCTTGCCGTTTCCGAAAGAGCACAGGAAAGAACAGCCGAATTAATAACATCTATTTCATCTGTTCTTACTACAAATGCCGTTGAAAATCCCGATCCCACGGCGCGACTTCGCATTCAAAACTGGCAACAAACCTGGTATTTAATTGAAAAAAGACCCTTGCTTGGAAGCGGATACAATAATTTAAGGTCGGTAAATTACCGTGAAGGATTCGTGACCGACACCGAAATCCATTCCGCAAGCGGCTCTGACTCAAGCCTTTTAACAATTTTCGCCACAACCGGCGTTTTCGGTCTTATAACTTACCTTTGGATCATATTCCTTGCCCTAAAACACAGCTTTTTCGGCTGGCGCGATTCCAAATCAAAACCGGCATCTAAAGGTCTTTCTCTGGGAATTTTGGGCGCAACCACCTCAATTCTAATTCATTCACTGTTTGTAAACAGCCTGCTTTTCGCGCCAATATTAATATACCTCTGGCCGCTTTTCGCCATAGCGGAATCAACTCACTTTAAGAAATACTAATAAACAGTATAACCCTGATCGGGTCTGTTCACGGAATAATCGAAACGATTGGTTGTATAATGAATTGCACCGCTTGAAACATTTTCCTGCTTCACGACCTCTTCCACAGGTTGCTCTTTTTTCTCAATTTCTTTTTCATAAACAGCTTGATCTTTATTAGGATCATCTATTTCAAACCATTTTTCATTATCATAAACATAAAACTTTGTCACAACTTCCGAATCAGCCAAATAAATATCCAGTTGATATTGTGAATCAATCGATCCTCTTGCCACCAGTTCCACAATTTCATATTTCAGATTTAAAGGAATCACCACCTGATCAAAAAAATGATCAGTGGCCGGGGTTCCCATATTTTCATTGTAATAAATAGAAAAGCCGGCTCCCGATTCCGTTTCCACCATTTCAACCGACGCTCCCGCAACCATAACTTCCTTTTCCATCGCATCTGTTGCAATCACAACTTCCTTCACTCTTGTTTCAGCAATTTCAGACTGATTGTTTTTTTGATCAGTTCCATTCAAAGTCTCATCTTCAGTATTTACATCATTATTAACTTTAACTTTTTCATCCCATTTATCATCGTCCTTATCATCCTCATTTTCCTCGGCAACTTTTTCATCCCGCATATTTACCTCATAAGCGGGCACATAAACCGGGACCGTTGCCGGATCTTCATTACTTTCCAAATCCGCTTCCACAATATCATCATCGCCGACACTCAACTCAAAATGATCCGAATTATCTTGCTCCAAATATTCTTTAGGCAATACAAGTCTTCCCGGAAAAGTTTTCAACTTGGATTCAGGCTCCTTCACTTCATTCTCAACAATTTTTTCTTCATTCTCGGTATCTTCCCCCGCTTCGTTTTCATTTTGCGTTTGTTCATCATTAATAACCGGTTTAACCACATCCGTATTAATTTCAACCGGCAATTCCATCATTTTGGCCGCCACAAACATTAAAACAAAAGCAGATGGAACCGCCACCAATACGTATTTCCATCTGCGAACAAAATTACCTATAAAATTTCCCTCAAAATTGCCACTTTTTTCGGGCTCTTTTGTTACGTTAATTCCGTTCAGCAATTTTCCCTTCAATTCATTCTTGAATTTATCATCAATCGTAATATTTTCCTTACGCTTCATTGCAATAAGTTTCGATACCACGTCTGAAAAATATTTACTGTTAATTTTGCTCACTTTAAGAATTTTTTAATAATTGTTTAACTTTTTTTAATGCTCTGAAAACCTTAACACCAATATGATTTGCGCTTAATCCCATTATTTCGGCAATTTCAATATTCGATACTTCTTCAAAAAATTTAAGTCGAATTATTTCACGATCCTCATGTTCTAATTTAGATAATACAATTTCTATAGATTCCTTACGCTCCGTATCTTCAAAATCTTTAACAACATCAACTTTTGTATCCGCGATCTGAGCTCCTTCTTCAAGGTCGGCTTTTTTCATTTTTCCCTGATCCCTATACCACTTAAGAACGTTATTATGCGCAATTTTGTATAACCAGGTCGAAAACGGATACCCTCGATACTCATAGCTTTGCATGTGAGTTAGCGCGTCAAAAAATGTCTGACTTACTAAATCATGAACCGTTTCTTTGTCACTGACTCGTCTAAACACATATTTATAGATCCGGTCAAAGTATTTGTCATACAACGATCCGAAATGTTTAGAGTCCTGTTTTGCCAGTTCTACAAGCTTTTTGTCTTTATCTTGCTCTCGCACAGGTAGGTACCTAAATAATTAAGGTACTATTATGCGTATATTTTGCAACTTGTCAATAGATCGTGGCTGTAAGAATACATTTTACTCTCACTGGCACAATTTATATAAAAATTATATAAACTGTGCTAGTGCCAAAATCGACGGCATACAAATTCCACTGGAAATATCCCTTTTTTTTGCTAATATTAAGTCGCAATTTAACCTAATTTAAGTCTAAAATGTTAAAAAAAGCGCTTACAACAACTTTGATCCTAACTTTACTCACACTTGCGGGATGCTCAAGCGTCCCAAGCAACCTTACCGAGGCAGAACAGCAGGTATACCAAATTCAAAACGAAACAGCTAAAAAAGTAGACCAAATCAATAATTTCTTCGCATCAAATAACATTAATTACGAACGAGCCATCCAATCTCTTAACGACCTGAAGCAACTGGCCGAAAATGGACTCCGAAAACTGGAAAACCTTAAAGACGATCCTAAGGTTCAAGAAAACGTTTCAGAAACAATCCGAACTCTTCAAAGCACCGAACGCCTAACAGCAAAAATTGAAGAACTGTCCACAAAAGCAAATACGCTTGTAGGCGAAGGCAAAGACACAGCCCAAAACGAAATAGATCAACTTAACAAACAAATCGACGGATACGTCAAAAGACTTGAATCAGCGCAAGAAAAACTGGACCGACTAAGCAAAGCTTTAGCGGATAACTAAGACTAAAAATCCACTTTTCGCCTGTTTTCCTTGATTTCAGAGTGCCTATGCTTTTCAGCCAACATTTTTTCCTTCGCTTTGCGCGACCTTCTTTTCTTTTGCTTGCGAATTTTAAAAATACGCTTGGCTTCATCACTTTCTTCACCCATCTTCAAGGAATCCAGTTTTCGTATCAACAATTTATATGCTGAAATTCTGTTTTTACTTTGTTCACGATGTTTCTGACACCTCACCTCAACCCCGGTCGGAATATGCTTAAGCAAAACACAACTCGAAGTTTTATTAATCTTCTGACCACCCTTGCCACCTCCCCTTACAAATTGCTCATCAATATCTTCAGCCTGAATACAAAGCCGACTGGCTTTATCCAAAAATTCATCCGGTAATATCACGGGGAAGCCCGCATTATTAACCATATTAATCAATAATGATCATTGCGAAATCAATGCTATCCAGCAAATCCATATAAAGAACTTCACTGCTGTTTCTAATTTTTCTCACCCCACTTGTAAAAAGCATTGAAGCACGCAACTTATTTACAATTTCATCCAGACTTATCTGGTTTTTTTCGGCATTCAACTCAAGAAAATCCTTTTGTTCCCTGGCATAATTATCAAGCACATCGCCATATGACCCCTCATTATTAACTATCCACGAATACAGTCTTAAACTTAAACCTGAATATACATTTTTACACATTGCCGCTATCTGTTCCGTTGTTAAATGCTCATTATGATTCTGCACAAATCTTTCCACGGCGCTTATTATAGGATCAATATTAATACCCAAAGACAACAATAAATATGTTTCGTAATACAAATACTTGTACAACAATATTCTTTTTAGATTTCCCTTATCACGGTCATAAACCTCAGGCACTTCGGGAGTAACAACATCAGCGGCACTCATTTGTATATCCGCAATAACCGCTATTGGTGTTTTTGGCGTCTCCACCAAATCTTCCAAATCAAAATCTAAAATTTCCCAATTTATGTCTTTACCCTCTTTTTTTGCAATGGTAAGAACGTTCTTCGGTGCAATTTTCCCGATTTGTTCATTTTCTTTCTGAATTTTTTTAACTCTTGTTAAAGGGATCGGTGCCGTTTTTTCAACAGGCACGGCCTCTTCCGTCTTCAATTGCTCAATTTCTCTTATCGGAGAATCTATTTCAATATCAACATGATCGGCGTTTTCCCAGCTTCTATCAAGCGCGATCACGTCCAAAATTTCATTTAACGTTTCAAAGTCATAGTTTTCTCGAATCGCTTCCAATTCTTCTAGAGTGATTATAAACTGCGCTGTTGAAGGAATATTTGGCTCCAATTCAAAAGCCGATGATCCCACTATTTTTTCCTTGGACATAAAAAAAGTTATTAATGCGCAGGCATGTTAAATAAAAGTGGACAAATTGTCTATATTAGTTACTGCTTTTTTTCGCCAAAATTCGTTGAAACATTTTCGCAATCCTTCTTAATCTCTTTAATTCACTAATTTTTTGATCATATAATGACTCTTTCATGGCGTACTTATTCACAAATCTTTTCGCATCCATCATCATTGGCACATCATCAAGACTTTCTCCTTCAATTTGACTGATCAATTCATCCAAATACATTTGATATTTAATAAAAACAGCCATTTTATCGGTATCTTCAATTTCCAAAAAACCATTACAGCCCGGCAATAATTCCGTCAATTTTTGCTTAAACAAACTATGATTATGCATCATGCGCTCATCCGCGCTTTGCATTTCGATTACCGGCGCGGTTCTTTTAACCTTTTCAAGCGTAAAATCAATCACTTCGGCAACCGGCCTCGCATTCGTTTCCACACCTCTAATATGCGAATACTCTTCTTCGCTTTCAACAACATCCGGTACGAGTCTTAATCTTTTATCCTGATTATGTCCTTCATCTACCATATAAATAATAACTTCGCTTTTATTATATCACGGATAATCTTTTCGCGCTTTATAATATAGAGTCACATTAAAATCATACGCCGATTGACTGCATTGATTTCTAATTCCCCAAATAATGTATTGATCACCGTCAACGTCCACGTTCATTGTTGAATTGTTAGCCAGCTGATCACCATTAATTCGTGCTATTTCCGCTCCATTGGCAATACTGAAACCTGAATCAACGTCATTTCCGCCGGTTCCCCACACTTCAACGGCAATATATTGATTGGGATCATTTGGCTGATTACAAGTCAATTGTCTTTGTGAATAACTGAATCCCGTAATGGTAATGTCTCTTGGAATATAAAAACCTATCTCCCGGTTTTGCCCAAATCCAAGCCCGTCACCCCATTTAACCGCGCAATCGGGGTCAGACCCCATATGCCCCCACTGTTCACACTTACCGTTACCTTCGTCTTTGCTTTCACCCCAAATAACATCTTCAAATGTACTCAACCATTTATTCCTCCCATTGCTAATATCGCAAACATATAAATTTCCGGTGGTACTATCCATCCAGAATTCACCAAAAGTATCAGCGTCACAAGGTCCCGGCGGATCAGTGGTTGGATTTACTTCAATCGGAAACAATAAAGAAGTACCAAAAGTAGAAAACGCGCCTTCGGAATCATCCCAGCCAAACTGACCTCCTTCACCGTTATCAAAATTTATTATTATATCGCTGCCATCTCCGGTCCCCAAAGACAAGTCACCCTCCACATCAATCGAATGACTGAAATTAAAACTGTTTGAAGATATATTCCATTTTATTACACCGTTTTCAGCCGGATCAAAATCATTCCCGAATTGAATGGAAGTATTGTTAGATCCGCTTCCAAAAGCATCTAAAAGCAGATTTTCCGATGGCAAATCATGAAAAATGTCATCCTGAAAAACAATAATAGCTCCCGCATTTTGTACAAAAACTGCAAAAATCATCAACAAAACTAATCCTGATTGTAAAAAAAGCTTTATCATAACAGGCATTTTATCATTATTCGATCATTGTTGACAATCATATTAAATAATTGGCTTTTCCCGTACTCGGGAGTATAATTCTAGATAACCTAATCCCTAACCAAAACAACATGGAAGCAACAATGGTTATTGCCAAACTGGCAGCAATTTTATACCTGGCCGTTGGTCTTGGAATTTTACTAAGCCCCACTCATTACAGATCCATTTATAAGGAAGTTATTTCTTCACCCACTCTCACGTATTTTTCAGCTTTAATGGCACTTTTTTTCGGCACATTAATAGTACTGTTTCACAATATTTGGGTACAAAACTGGCCGGTTTTAATTACATTAATCGGTTGGATCGGTATGTTAAAAGGAACTATTATTCTTATCTTTCCGAAAAGCCTTAAAATCTGGAAACCCCTTCTCGACCACAACACCGGTTTAATGATCGGCGGACTGATAGCAGTTGCCATAGGTGGAGTTCTTGGCTATTTTAGCCTTTTATCTTAGTTAAATGTGCTTTTCTTCCCGCTTCAACCAGGCGACCTACGGTCGCCTTTTTGTTTGCGACACTAAAATTCTTACAATCCTCAAAGGTTTTTTTACGTAAAAAAATTGCTTTAAAATTGGCCAAAACAGTACTGTCTAAAATATCTCTTTCGCTATTATTCGCCCTAATCAATAAATCCATACCTTTTTTAAAAAGCTTGATCCTCTTCGATAATTTACTTCTCCACTCAGATTCATTCGGTACTTTACGTGTTTCCAATGTGTCCATAATTGTATCCACCTGCCTTGTTCTCATCGATTCGTCCATAGGTAAAGAAACCAAATCAATCAGCATAGCTAACTCAAAATCATCAATCTTTTCAAACCCAAACTCATCAAACGTTAAATTTAATAATTGAGCTCGTTTATAAATTTCATCAAGCAAACCAAGGAAACGTGCTTCATTATTCACCGCCAATCTGACTTCAGCAGAGTCAATACTTAGGATTATTGCATCGACCTCATTAATTATTTCAGTCATAACATTGCCGGAAACGGGTTCCACATTTTCAACAGATACCTCTCCTTCACCTCCTTCACCGGTTGCCTCTGAAACGGACTCTTCTTCATCGCCATTCAAATCCGCAAAAACATCGTCAACAGCCGACTTAAAGCCTTTTTGCGCATCCTTTAAACCGCCTGAATCCTGTTCATACTCAACCGTCCCGACCCTTTCAGCAACATATGCCGGTATGGATTCTCTTACATCGGCAGAATCAACCATTTTCGATACTGACGCCAAAAAATGCTCCTTAATTTCTTTTATCATTTCATTTTCAATATATTCATCAACCAAAAATACAAATTTTTTATAAACAAAAACATCATCGGGCGTTTTTTCAATTTCTCTATGATTTGGTGACAACAACGTCAATATTCTATCTTTATCAATAGGTTCTTTATCATTTTCTTCACATTCTTTTAAATACGTTACGTAAAGTTGATCAATTACCTCCTGCGCAATTTTAAATCTCAATGAAGACAACACGTCAACTTCCGCCATTCTTATTACATTTGCAATTCCGGAAACTTTCATTTGTTTTACAGATTTTGGTATTTCCACGCCGGGGGTTTGCTTTAAAACATACAAGTAAATAGCTTTTAACATTGCATATAAATGTTTATAAGCTTTTCTGTTCACCCTTGCCTTTTGAATAAACGCAACCATATGTCCCATTGCGCTCAACGCCTCACGAGCGGCAAAAAATTCTTTAAAAGGAATTTCATAAGTACCATCTTCTTTTTTGGATTGAGTTATAGCTCCAAGCTCAATTTTCCATTCACCTCCTTCAATAACCAGACGGGGAACTATAATTTTGCCAAAATCCGTCTCTTGTTTCGGTAACAAGCCAATTTTATTTATCAATTCTTCAAAGTTTTCAGGATAAATCTGCCCGGGTTCTTTTTCAAGTTGAGCATTTTCATAATTGCCATCCGGATTATACATCTTGGACCAAAGATTTACCTTATTATTAAAGTGAGCCAAGTCATCCATCGATTCCAGATCGATTTCCGCAAGACTAAATTTGGTTTCCTTTGCCATGATTTAAATAAATGAGAAGCAATTATAAGCACAATTTACCATCCGTCAACCCCATTCTTCGACAAGAATCAGAAATTATGCTTTTATAATACTAGTCTGATACAATTTGGAACACTTAAACAATGCCCAAACCATGGTTCTTCAAGACATTATTACTGTTTTTCTTTCAATTTTTATTGAAGCGTTACCATTTATTGTATTTGGAGTTTTAATTTCAAGTTTACTGCATATTTTCGTCAAATCTGAACAAATATTGGCCACTTTGCCAAAAAATAAATTTCTGCAAAATATAATAATGAGTTTTCTGGGTGTTTTTTTTCCTGTTTGCGAGTGTGGCAACATTCCCGTTGCGCGAAAATTAATTCAAAAAAATTTGCCACCATCCGCCGCGATTAGTTTTTTGCTGGCCGCCCCGGTGCTTAATCCCATCGTAATTATTGCTACAATAATAGCATTCCCTGACAATCCCGAAATAATCTGGGGCAGAATTGGATTAAGCTTTATGATTGCTATTATTGTGGGATTCATATTCTCATTTGCCACAAAAGACGAAATATTAATAAAATCAATTCAAGTCAACAAAACCTGTGATCATCATCACCGGGGCAAAAAATTACATGCATTCAGCGAACATTTTATTGGAGAGCTTAGCACAATGGCTGGAATATTGGTTTTTGGAGCGGGTATAGCAGCAGCCAGTCAAAATTTAATACCCAAGGAATTCATGGTCAGCGTTGCGGAAAATCCTTTTTTGGCAATTTGCTCAATGATGTTGCTTGCTTTTATAATTTCTATCTGCTCAACAACAGACGCATTTTTTGCATTGGCATACGCCCATCAATTCACTTCACCCGCTCTGCTCGCCTTTTTAGTTTTCGGACCAATGATCGACATTAAATCATTACTTTTGATGCAAAGAATTTTTAAAATTAAAGCATTAATATATCTGGTACTTCTTGTATTTGGATTAGTACTTTTTAGTACATTGCTTATGACACATTTAACTCTATAAAGATTATGAAAAAAATTTTTTTGGCAATAATATTTTTAACAATCAGTGTATGGCTTATAAGACTATATTTTATTGGTAATTTGATGAATTATATTGTCCCAAAATACAGCATTATAGTTTTAACTGCAGCTATTATAATTGGATTTTTCGGAATTCTAATTATGATATATAGCAAACAATTCAAAGCAATAAACAAAAATATTTCATGGGGATCTTTGTTATTGCTAATTGTGCCATGCATTTTGGGTTTAACTGTCTCACCTGCTCCATTGTCCAGTGTTGCAGCATTTAATAAAGGAATACAAACAGATATTTCCACAGTAAAAATCAGTACGCCCGCAAATTTTAGCATCGATAGCAAGCAACGCAGTTTTGCTGAATGGATAAGCTTTCTTGAGTCTACGACTAATCCGGAGGATTACATTGGAAAAGAAGTGAAAATCACAGGTTTTGTGTTAAAAAACGACGAACTGGAAAATAATGAATTTTATCTGGCAAGATTTGTAATGCGTTGTTGCGCGGCTGATGCCAAACCCGTAGGTTTGAAAGTCATCAGTGACAAAGAAATTACATGGCAAAACGACGACTGGCTAGAAATAAAGGGTGTTTTTCAAAATTCAATTGATGATAAAAAATCGCCGGAAATAAAACTTAGCAATGCAATGGTAGTTTCAATTCCCGATAATCCTTATATAAACTAGACATGAAAAAAACTTTTTTCGATAAAGTTGTTGGATTGGTTTTAATATCACTGAGCACACTTATAATCGCTTTATTTTTGTTGCAATCAACTAATTCTGTCATAACCGACAAAATTTTTATACTGCCGATGATATCAAAAATAAAGGATGTCTAATGCTATTCGACCCCAAACAAAGCAAATCCTCCTGCCTGACCGACAGCACAATCAATGTTGTCGAATTTGTTGTACACGCCGAAACCAAAAACCCATATATATTTTTTATTACCGATTCTCCTTCAAGCCTTTATTCACTCAATTTAACAAACGGCGATTCTAAAATAATTTCATCAGCTGTTGAATTTTCAAATCATAAAATTATGCTGGGACCAAACAAAAACTCACTGCTGGTTTGGCGAGCAAATAAAGCTGATAATAAAATTATTTGGTGGGAATATGATATTTCAACTAATATTTGGAGTATTTGGGAGCAGGGTAACGACCTTGACGATTTACATTTTTCACCGGACGGCAAATCGATGCTTGCCTTAGACCTAATGAATGATATCGGATATATTTTTACAAGTGCAAATCAAGAAACTGTACCCATTGGCTTTTATAAACATTGTTATGGATTCAACATCAATGGTGACACTTTTTTATGTTTGAAAGAAACAGATTCCAAAAACACTCTGACCATATATCTTGCGAACGGAAGTTCCTTTAACATATCAAAAAATGATGAAACCATAAAAGACGTTATTTGGAGCAAAGAAAAAAATATAATTTATATGATCACGAAAAACAAAATAGACAATAAAAATGCTATAGTTTCTTTCAATATATCCACTGAAATTGAAAGCGCAATTTACGAGACCCACGATAACGTCCAATCAATTTCAATTAGTGATAACCTCTTATTTTTCGAAATAAAAAAGCTAAATGAACCAAATCAAAATGCTTATAGAATTAATGGAATAAACTTAACTGACAACTCCCTTTTAAACCTGAGCCTTAAAGGAACCAGCCCCACCCCATTTGTTGACTCACCATCAACATAATATGGTTTAATCTATATATAAAAAACCGGCTAACAAAACCCTAGTGTCCACTTTTTAGGGTACAGATCATTGGTGGAGATGGCGGGAATCGAACCCGCGTCCAAAAATGTCTGCTACAAACGTCTACCATCATAGTTCATTTTAAATTTTCGACTTTAGGAATTAAAAATAAACAAAAAACTCCAAAAGCTTAGTCCTGAATTTTCGAGTCGCCGACCGAACGATCCGGCAACCTTATCCGATAAAGTAACACCTTATAAAAACATCGGAGTCATTAAATAAGGCGACTTTCCCGAATAGGGGAAAGATTATGCATAAGCAAGAGCCGGAGCTCCAACAGAAGCAGCTTCTCTGGCTTGTGCGTTTGCAAGTGTTTTAGCACTTATATTTGCGCTGGACGGATCTAAGGGGAGACAGCGCGATCCCCTGATGGCAATTTGTAAAAGAGCAATTTTCGTCGAATGCCTAGCATCCCCATAAAAATATTAACATACCCCATTCTTTGACACAACCCTCAAAATGTTATCTGACCGCCAAAACAAGTGTCATCACTAAAAACGTAACACCGAAAGCCCAGTATCGCTTACAAAATCGTCAATACTTACAAATTCAATCAAAAAGGGAATGGGTATTAATAAGCCCATTCCCTTTATTCCTAATTTAAAACCTATTAAAGTCCCGCACAATAAATTGTAATACTACTATTATTAAGTTTTGATCCCGTTTGATACTCTCCGGAATCACATTTACAAAGTTCGCCAACAGAACACGTTTTACTATACTCATCATTCCATGAATTACCTGCCACTAGTAGATCACCACTCATATAAGTATCACCAAAAATATCTGCACCTTCCTGAATATTAAACTTTTTACCACTAACAAACCCATTAGATACGATATCTCCCTGTGAAATAATACCGTTAACATCTCTTAATAAAGTATTAGCAAATGTTAAAACTTTTTCGCCTGCATCATTTTCTGTCCCCACAATGCTGTTTGTCGTAATCCCTTCGTACGCTTTTAAACCCAAAGCTTCAATACTATTAACATTGTGTAGGTTTATATAGTTTAAATCAACTACATCACTTGGTGAATCAATAGAAGTTGTTACCAACGAATTTGTAGTAACCGAATTATTATCAATATCAGTTAAATCCACATCTCCACCACCTTGGCCCGGAAAAACCTCTTCACCACCAATATATAACGCATCCGCAACATTAACTACATTTGCATCAAGATTATCGGTAGAAACTTTCGCATCAACATTAACATTTTGTGCATTTACATCATTGGCCGTTTCAATATTCCCGGCCACTTGCAAATCATTTACAACATTTAATGCATCCGCGGTAATTGTACCCACCTTGATAAAATTGGTCGTTAGAGAGTTGTTTTCTAAATCATTTAAACCCGTAATCATATCTTCCACTGTCATTACCAAAGTTGCAAATTCTTCTTTACCCGCAAACAAACTGGAACAGTCCTCACAAACTAATCCCGGCTCTTCACCACCATCATCTTTACATTCAGCCAAATCTTTCGGCGAATTAGAAGAAGACTTAGTTGCTCTATTAATTTTAGTACCATCGTCATAAGAAATATTCATGGTCGCTCCTATATCTGCTCCGTCAACAAAATGTGAAGTAAAATGCACTTCAGTATCAGCGGGAATTTCAAACTGCCCGCTATATTCTGTTTTATAAATACTCCAGTCTACGACTGTTACTTCAGAAGATTCATTTCTGATTCTCCATCTTTTACCATATTGACCATCTTCAATATAATCTCCCATTGAAGTTAGCCTTGCTCTGCTGTGTCCATCACCTGTATACGGCACATATACTGTTTCATTTGTACAGTATGGATCAACAACATCCGCACTTTGTACAGTTGCATCATTTTCTACAACCTGCGCCTGCAGATCACTTCCAATATTTGCAACCCCTACAGAAACGGCTGTAACCGTTAACGCCAAAGCGGCCAACGCTCCGACCAAAAACTTTTGATTTTTCATTTTTGTTTTTGTTATGAAATATTTTTATAATGCTTTTTTGCACTACGCCAATATTATACAACATTACTTGACGTTTTTATATTATATTGCATAAATTGTCACATTATTTTCATTTTCGACCCTATTCTTTGACACAACCCTCATAATGTTATCTGGCCACCAAAACCGCCGGCAAAGTCTGTGAAGTGGAACTCACTGCCACCTTTTCTCTTACCGTATCTTTAATATTACCAACCACAGCATCTTTCATTTGAGTATATAGTTTTTCTCCCTCATCCGATAACAAAACCATTATATCTTTAACTATTACATCTTCATATTTTTTTGATTTTTCATCTAATACCCTTCTTCCGGGGGAAAGTTTTTCTTCCGGTTTAAACAAACCTGTTCTACCCCTTAAAGAAGACTCAAACTCTTCCTTGGAACCAAAACGTATAACCATATCTCTATGATTAACAGCTTCTTCATAATCTTGCATAATTCCCACGATATAGTTAAAAACTCTTAATGTTAAAACCTGGTCATTTGGTCTTTCAATCCCATCTTGTGTTAGCACAACTTCATTATCATTCAAAGTAGTTGGCGCAACAGTAAACACCGCGTATTTCAATCTATCAAAATTTGTACCCACATAATGAAGGATTTCTCTCTGCTCAAGTTTTGACGCATCATCCCACAAACCGGAAATTTCTTTTACAACCAATTCCGGAGAAAAATTTACTTCCATGAGCACTTTTTCACGAACTGTTAATCGCTCGGAAACAGGATTTTCTCCCGCCACCTCACGATGCTCAGTTTGTTGATCTAATGCGTGTTTCATTGTTTCTGACATATTATTTAAAGTTAAGAATAAATATTTAATATGTTTTGGATTTAAAAAAACCCACCTTGTTCAGGCGGGGCAGATTTCTCGTTCTTAGAGCAAAGCTACTCGCCTGTGGGTGAGTCAATAATAATGCTAATAATGTTTGCTCCAACGAAATTTGCCATTTGTATTTACAATAATTCCTTCAGCAAAAAAGACTTTAGTTATTTCAACAAAAAAAGTCAAGCTTTCCAATAAACCCATTTCAGGGCAAAATATCATCAATGAAAAAAATTGTCGCATTCTTGATTCTCATTTTTATTTTATCCGCCTGTCAAAACACAGATAATTCAACAAATAACAGGCTATGCGACAACATACCCGCAGAACAAATTAAATCATTGCTTGAATCTGGCTTTGAAAGCAAACCCTTCGAACTCGAGGACAACAACACGGACTCCTGCATTTTCACGGCAACAAACGGTGATGATAGAAACAAAAAAAACATCAGCATTATAATTCGCACATACAATAATTTAGAACTATTAAATCAGGATTATCAAAAAGCCATTGCAACATGGGACGTTCCCCAAGCCGAAAACAGAGAGAAAGAAATCATTAAAGAACTATCCTCCCGAGACAGCGAAACTTTCTGGACATACGGTTCGGCCATCACCAACATGATTTCAAAACAAAACAACACCCTAACGATCATAACAACAGGACACCTCCCCTTTGAAAAAAAAGAACTCAAAAAACATTTAATTATTTTACTTCATAATTCATTATCAATTCCTAACCAAACATAAATGAAAAAAATCATCGGCACACTCACTTTATCATTAGTTTTGCTTGCGGGATGCGCAAACGGCCCAAAAAATGAAGATCCATCCGCAAACAATAACAATCGCGGTTCTCAAAACCGGTCTCAAAACCAGCTTTTAGTTGAAGAGCCATGCCAGGTTGTCACGCCCGCCGAAGTTTCCGAAATAGTCGGATTCGAAGTAAAAATTGACGAAAACATTAATACTCCAAACACAGATCGCAGTTTCGGGTGCCAGTACATTAGCACCAGTACTGTTGATAATTTAAGCTTCATTGTTACAAAACAAAAAGATGCCGACACGGCGGAAAGCACCTACGATGTACTTATTGACGGCATTTTAGCTTCCGGGGATGATGAATTAATCAACATTTCAGGATTAGGTGAAAAAGCCAATCTTTACCCCGCGGGGCGCATCTCACAATTATATGTTTTGGATGGAGAATTATTGTTTACAATTGGACTTTATGACAATTCAAATTCAGACCATGAATCTCGTCTGAAAGAATTCGCGTCTAAATTGCTGGCGGCAATGTAAATTCAAAATAATCAAAACCACCCCCTTTCCATAAAAATGGAAGGGGGGTTCATTGTTCAACTATTCATTTGCGCGCTCAACATATTCTCCTGTATCGGTATTAACCCTTATTTTATCACCTTCCTTAATAAACAAAGGTACCGCTACTTTCGCGCCCGTTTCTATTTCGGCAGGCTTAGTTCCACCCGTTGCGGTATCTCCTTTTTCACCCGGTGGACATGAAACCACTTTAAAAGCCATTTTTGTAGGCAGCTGCAAAGTAACGGGCGCATTGTCAACAAATACTACAGTCACGTCCATTCCATCCATCATATAATCAGCAAGTTCCGCTACTATATCAGCGGGAATAGCAAACTGTTCATAAGTCGCATTATCCATAAAATGAAAATCACTTCCGTCACTATACATATACTGACATTTCTTGTATTCCATATTTGCTTCTTCAATCTGTTCACCCGACCTGAAAGTTTGTTCCACGACTTTACCCGTTTTGGCGTTTTTTAATTTCACTCTTGTAAATGCCGCTCCTTTCCCGGGATTAACAAATTGATACTGCGTAATAATAAAAGTTTCTCCATTATGTTTAATGGCCAAACCCTTTTTAAAATCTGATGTTTGCATGTTTTTTTAGTTAAAGATCCCTTTCAGGAAAAAATAAAATGTCCTTTATATCTGCCGTATCCGTCAGCAACATAATTAGTCTGTCCACTCCGAGCGCGTTACCTCCGGCGGGCGGCATGCCGAATTCTAATGCATCTATAAAACTCCGGTCAACTTCATAATCACTTTTTCCCATTTTTTTTCTTTCTTCCCTTTCAGTTTGCAACCGTCTTTTTTGCTCGACAGGATCATTCAACTCACTGAAAGCATTACATAATTCCATCCCTCCAATATAAAGTTCAAATCTTTCAGCATATTTAGTGTCAGATTCTTTAACCTTGGCCAAAGCCGCCATTTGCACGGGATAATCATATAAAAACACCGGCTTTTCCACACCCAAGTGCTTTTCAATTTTATTCAAAAAAACCGAAAAAAATGCTTCCTCATAACTAATATCTCCGTTAACCAAATCCGCGATATCTTCTAAATCCATTTCGGCATATTTTTTAAATGCTTCTTTCACGCTTAATCTTTCAAAGTCACTGCTCACATCAATTTGCATTTCTCCAAATTGCAAAACTCCCTCCACCCCCAACCTTTCACACAGAAATTTTACCAAATTTTCAGTGTCCTCCATCATATCCAAATAAGACCCATATGCTCTATACCACTCCAATAAAGTAAATTCCGGATTATGCAAAGCACTGAAAGATTCATTGTTCCGAAAAGATTTTGTAAGTTGAAAAATTTTTTCCATCCCCGAAACCAGCAGTTTTTTCATGGCATACTCCGGAGAAGTAATTAAATACCTGTCTTCTTCAATCTTCATTTCACCAACATTTGCTTTATAATTTGTTTTAAAAACCTCTAAATTCGGTTCCATTCCGGGCAACTTAACCATTGAAGGCGTATCTGTTTCCACAAAACCCATATCCAAAAAAAATTGCCTTATCAGCTGTAAAACTTTACTTCTTGTCTTCAGTTTGGACTCCAAACTTTTATCAATAATTATTTTTTTATAATTTTCACTGGAAGGGATAATAAAAAAATCCGCGCACTCGGCCAGCCTCAGAATCTTTTCAACCTTCCCTCCTTTTAGTCGCGCCTGAACTATCGAACCAATATCCACTTTTCCATCAAACTCAAAAAACAATCTCGCGCTTTCATCTTGCAAATAAAACCCCGCTTGCGATTTTTCTCCATTAAAAGCCATATCTCCTTCCTTTATAATCCCGACCACTCTTCCAACAACATACAAAATTGACTCATCCGTCTTACTAACATCGACCAAATTGCAATCCCTTTTAATTTTTACAGGATTAATATCTTTCATAAAGTTTTGAACATTTAATTAATGCTTTTGCACTTTTTTTAATCTACTTTTTTGACTTTTCCACATCTTTTATACTGCCCGCCAAACATTTTACACTGTCACGCAATTCATCAAACCAGTGCATGCCAAGATCTTCAATCTTAGCGCGCAGCCTGGTTCCGCTTATATACCACTTATTATTATGCTCAAGAACATTCATAATATTTTCGGGTTTAACCAGCCCCGACATATGCATTGCTATCTCTTTGGTACGCCCGCCATCGATCGTTTCCGCCTTTATTGAAACTAATTTGGCGTTACGCGCCAAAATTTTAAGCTCCAACACTCTGAACAAATTCAAAACTTCTCGCGGCATTCTTCCATAATCCTCCAGTAAATCTTCTCTGATTTCAGTTAGATACTCCATATTATCGGCGGCCGACATTTTTTGATAAGCATTAATTTTTTCTTTTGAATTAACAATATACGTATCTGGAATATAAGCTGTTAAAGGTAATTCAATGGCCACTTCTTCAGGCTCTTCTTCACGAATAACTTTTCCGGCTTTCAAATCATCAACCGCTTTGTTTAACATTCTAATAAAGTGACTGACACCCACAACATTAATCGCGCCATGTTGTTTCGCTCCCAAAATATCTCCCGCACCGCGTATTTCAAGATCCTTCATAGCAATCTGAAATCCGCTACCAAGTTCACTTGCCTCCACAATTGCTCTCAAGCGTTTTTTTGCGTCCAGTTTCAACCTTTGCCCATGATACAAAAAGAAAGCATACGCCTGCGCTTTTCCACGACCAACACGTCCTCGCAATTGATACAACTGCGCCAACCCCAGCCTTTCAGCATTATTCACAATTAAAGTGTTCGCGTTCGCAAGATCGATTCCGTTTTCAATAATGGTGGAACTTACAAGCACATCATATTTATGATCTTTAAAAGCCATCACCCTTTCCTCCAAATCACTGCTTCCCAGTTTTCCATGCGCGACACAAAATCTGGCTTCCGGCACAAGCGCGCGCAACTTATCAGCAACGCTATCAATTGTCTGAACCCTATTATGCAAAAAATAAACCTGCCCCCCACGCTCCAGTTCTCTTAAAATCGCTTCTCTTATTAATCCTTGTGAATACCTTCTAACTTCAGTAATAATCGGTAAACGCCCGGGTGGTGGAGTTGTAATTGTTGAAATATCTCTCAGTTTATTCAAAGCAAAATTCAACGTTCGGGGTATTGGTGTGGCGGTTAATGTCAGTACATGCACTTCTTTTTTCAGATCTTTAAAAACCTCTTTTTGTTTTACACCAAACCTTTGCTCTTCATCAACAACCACAAGCCCCAAATCTTTAAATTTAACATCGGGCTGTAACAATCTATGTGTACCGATTACAACATCAACTTCACCTTTTTCCAGTTTTTTCAAAACCTCCTTTTGCTCGGAAGGAGTCCTGAAGCGGCTTAAAAGCTCGACTCTCACGTCAAAATCATCCATCCTTTTTTTAAAAGATCTGTAATGCTGATCCGCCAAAA
The DNA here is from genome assembly GCA_014729615.1 of Candidatus Peregrinibacteria bacterium. GTDB lineage: Bacteria > Patescibacteriota > Gracilibacteria > UBA1369 > UBA1369 > WJJQ01. The sequence goes on from WJJQ01000011.1 coordinate 26,248, forward strand.
TTGTAATGGGAGAAATAACGGCCACCTGCTTTTTATTTTGAACGGCTTTAAAAGCCGCGCGCATCGCGACTTCCGTTTTCCCGAATCCAACATCTCCGCAAACCAATCGGTCCATTGGCACGGACCGTGCCAGGTCGGCCTTAACGTCTTCAATCGCTTTTATTTGCCCCGGAGTTTCTTCATATGGAAAAGCTTCTTCAAATTGATTTTGCAGCTGATCTTCTTTTGACAACTTGTCCGCTTTTGCGCTTCTGCGTTCAGCGTAAAGTTTCAATAATTCTTTTGCGATAGCCTCGGTTTCTTTTTGAACTTTCTTTGTAATTGTATTCCATTCCGCGCTTCCAAGCCTTGTTAACTTCGGTGGTTGTTCATCTGATCCAATATACTTATTAACCTTATCCGCCTGATCAATAGGTACAAACAATTTATCATTTTCAGCGTATCCCAATTTCAAATACTCACGCGTTACGCCATTTACGGTCCTTTTTTCCAAACCCAAAAACTTACCGATTCCATGATTCGCGTGCACCACATAATCGTTCAATTTCAGGCTTGTTAAAAAATCCATAAAAACCTTTTGCCCGAAATGCTTCTTCTTTTCATCTTTAACGGACGCGATTTCTCTATCGGTTATTATGGCAATTTTTAATTCCGGATTCTGAAAAGCCTGCGGTAAAACCATTTCCTTATCATATTCCAAAACAAATACACCTGACTTGTGTTCCAAATCTTTAACCTCGGTTTTAAACCTGAAATCATTCGTTTCAAAAATATTCACAATTTCCGTCTTATCTTTCGTTAAAAACAATACTCTCCATTCCTTTTGTTCTTTGTCTCTAAAATCATTTACAAGATCATACGCGCCCTGATACTTCATAACGGACAAATAATGCAAATGCTGATGGTTATCGTCATCATCATTAAAAGATACGAAAGAAAGTGATTGCGCCTTTTTAATAATATCAGCAAAAATCTTATTCCATTCATCATAATATTCATCGATCAAATCGAGCTCATCTTCAACAATTAGTGAATTCTTATTAAACAAATCATGTAATTTATACTTTTTTTCAGTTTCCGTTGCGGGAAAAATTTCTAAAAATTCCGCCTCAAACAATTCCTCACCGGTAGATCCATCAAAAAAAGTGATTGAATTTATCCTGTCAAAACCCAAATCAACCC
>WJJQ01000099.1 GCA_014729615.1 Candidatus Peregrinibacteria bacterium
AATTTTTAAAAGATTAAAATCACAATTATTGTATTTGTGATGTTCAAGAGTCTTTAATCTTTTATTTGGTATTGTTGTAAACTCTTTTCTTTCTCCAAAAGAAAATAAGTTTTCTATTACAAATCTAATCAGCATATTATTTATATTTATTTACGTGATATTATCACGTAAAAATACAAATCAATTTGTAAATACAAACATTTAATGGCATTTTTCATATACCAGTTAACAAATTTATAAATTTTTGATTTGTTTGATCCAATTTTGTGCAGTTCTGACAGCGATATGGACTCCCCATTTTTCTTTTAAATATTTACAAAGCAGCTTTCCAGTCCAATGCTCATTCTGGCTGTATCCTAATTCTCTGGGATCCATATAGATAACTTTTCGAAGATCGTTTTTTAGATGATCTGTCAATTTCGATACTTTACCTTTCTTTGTTGGGGCTACCAATCCTTTTAGCCCCTTCTGTTTTAAGCAAATTCGCCAGAGCCTGACGCTTTCCCTTGTAACTCCAAGCACTTTGCACACATCCGTAACACTTACTCCTTTTGATAATGCAATTAATGCTTGGCATTTTACTGCATCCCATCTTGCCTTATCTTGTTGTACCCAATTATTTAGGACATTGGGATCTATCCCTGATTTATCGACAGGTTTCCCCCGGTTATTTTTTTTAATTTTCATTTTACAAATATAAAAATAATTATTAATTATGTCAAATAATATAAGCGTTTATTTGTAATTAATCATTTATTAAGTTGTGAAAATGAATATTTTTCAGGAGTTTACACAAAACAGGGCAAAGTTCCAGCGCCGTAAGGATTTGACATTGGAGGTCAGGTTGTGGATAGCTTTTGTTGCGTTAATGTCCAACAAGTGGGGAACAATAACCCAATTAGCTGCAAAATTTGTAATATCAAGAACTTTTGTTTACATGCTTCAAGCTCAGCTTAGCGAAGCAGCTGAAAGTTGTTTCGGTCTTCACGGCGTCCATTCGAAAACCCAACTTATGGAGGCACAAAAAACAAAATCATTGGAATGTGCTCTAATGCTGAGGCTCGAAGGGAAATGTAGCATCCCATCCATTTCGGATATATTGAAAAGGATGGGGTTGCCAAACAATTCGGTGGGAACAATCAGCCAAGAGCTGAACAAAATTGGATGTTACTTACCAAATACTTTTTATGCAGGCAATGGAGAAATATTGTATGTATATTTGGCTGTCGATGAATTGTTTTCACATTCTAGGCCTATCCTTATTTCTGTAGATCCCATAAGCTCGGCTATTTTGCGGATTGAATTATCAGAATCTAGAAAAACCGAAGATTGGATAAACCATTTCGACAAACTCAGGGAAGAAGGCGCCCAGGTCATCTTAGTAGTCAGTGACGAAGGACAAGGAATATGCTCTGCAAAAGATATGGCTATCCCAGATGCACCTCGGCAACCGGACACATTTCATGCCATCTCACATCGACTCGGAAAATGGGTCAACAGCCTTGAGAAATCTGCTTATGCCGCTATTGACGAGGAATATAAAAGAGAAGCTGTGTTTTGGTCGGCTAAAACCGAAGATGTAATGCAGAAACGGTTGGAATCATACTTACAAGCCAAAAGTGAAGCAGAACAGGCAATTATTCTTTACCAAGACTATAAATTTCTTTACCATTGCATTATTGACAACCTACAAGTGTTTGATGGCCAAGGAAACCCATACAACAGAATTGATGCAGAAGAAAATATACGTGTCGCACTGGATTATATGATAAGCTTGCCGATCAAAAAAATTAAAAAAGATATCAATACCATTTACAATCTGCTTGATGATCTCCTTGGATATTTGGACACAGCAGATCAAATATTCAAAAACCTCCGCTTCAAAGGAATGCCAGAATATATGGTAAAGGCATTTGCTTTGGCCTGGCAATATCAAAAAAACGCAGCAAAAGCAAAACAACCAAAAAGACGGAAGTATTTTGCTGATAAAGAAAAAGAACAATTACAAACCATCGGGCAAATTTTGGGGGATGATTTTGAGTCAATTAAAACAAAAGTGTTTAATGAGCTGGATAAAATTATACAAAGTTCTGCCATCGTGGAGAATATAAACTCAATTGTAAGATCTTTTTTGAATACCTCAAGAAATAGGATCAATCAAGAGATATTGAATTTAATAATGTTTTACCATAACCATCGTAGATATAAGGCTGGTAAAAGAAAAGGAAAAACACCCATGGAATTGCTGACTGGGAAAAAACAGGACAAAGATTGGCTAGAAATGCTCTTAGAGCTAACCAAAAAGAATAGTAGCATCCCATTGGTGGCATAAAAAGCCATGGCATATTTATTTTAATAAAAGTGAATTTATGGGATACGTATCTCCAAATAAGAAGCATTTGTTATATTTGTTAACTACTTTGGATATGATTTGAAAAATGCCAATAATTTTTGACTTTTCTTTTAAAAGAATATTTAGCTTCAGTATTTATTGTGCTGTGAAATTATTAATGTATCTTTAATTTAACAGATATAGCAGGAAGTATGATTCGTTTTAGTTTATTATTTCAGATACTCTTTTTATTCGTTATTCATTGTCAGGCACAGGATGGTGATTTTATCTCAGGTGTGGTTATAGACTCTCTTGAGC
>WJJQ01000100.1 GCA_014729615.1 Candidatus Peregrinibacteria bacterium
ACAACAAAAAGACAATTGGTGAGTTTAGTGTTACATATCTTTGTGATGAAAACGCTCCTAAAAGAATTAAAGAATCTTATCCTGACGCTAAACTTATAGTATCTTTACGAAATCCGATAGAAAGATCTTTTTCTCATTACCAGCATTTTATATCAAAAAAAGCTATATCCGATGAAGCATTAGAAGAAGCCGTAGAAAAATTCCCGGAAATCATTTCTAACAGTTTGTACGGTCAAGCTCTTACGGAATATTTAAAACATTTTGATAAAAATCAGATTTTAATTCTTCATCAAGAAGACATTAAAGAAGATCCGAATAAATTTATAAAAAAAATTTACAATTTTTTAGATATTGACTCTGGCTTCGAACCCTCCTGTATAAATAAAAAATACCACACAACTAGGTCTAGGTTATCACCCGTCCATAAAAAAGTTAATGTTTTATATATAAAGCTCGGCAAAACAGCACTGGGTTTATCAATCATTAAACTGCTAAAAAAACCGGGTTAAACTCATATCATGTTTATTCTATGCTGGACAAAACAAACCTCAAAACAAGAAAAATTACCGAACAAGAAAAAGTATTCTTGCAAAAAAACTTGAAGCTGATTTATCAATCCTTTCTTCCCATTTAAACCATAACCCTTATCTTTAAGACCGTCGCGTAATCCTAACAATTCCTAGGTTTATTTGTTTTTATACGCTTTCATAATTGCACCCTCGTGAACATGTACGATCGTTAGCGCTTATTGATGGCAGTTAATTTAAACCCTCTTTTATCTTACTATAGACGTCTAGATTTAGGTTTTTTGTAATATAATCTTGTTTGTCTTTGGTGAAGATATTTAAAATATTTTTTCCACTATACACAGAAGCTGTGTTTTACTCACAAGTATTAGCGATAAGTGTATTACTTACTCCGCAAATGCTATTACTCACATTCTTAAAAGCACAAGCGAAGAAAAAACCCTTATACATTGCAAATACACTAGCTCCGACTATCAGGATAGTACTTTTATTAATTATGGTACCCTTTTTTGGAATCCTGGGTGCTGTTATTGCGTTAGTTCTTGCTCGAGCCATCAACTTTATTACTCTGCTGATTCTTTTTTATCGGTCGTAATTAAACGGTAAAAAATTTAAATTCAATTGTAATTTAAAATTGATAATTAAACATTTCAATATCAGTCTGATATATATCTGCAACTATTTTTTTTGTTTCTTGATTGTAATATGATCTATAATTTTTATGATCAGTTTTATTGACGTGTGGTAAAACCGTATCAATACCCAATGAATTGCACACTTTGTTAAAATCTTCACTAATATTTTCAAGTTTGTAAACTACATCTACTAAAATATTACCATCATGACCTGTAATCCAATCAGTTTGAGGATTAGCTTGACTCCAATCTATTGAGTTATATGGTCCGTTTTTGGGTATAGGAAAAAAAGATATCAACCATGGCGAAAATGTAAAGAGTTTCTTTAATAGTTTATTTATTAATACAACTGTATATGGTTCTTGATAATTATCTGTTGGGATTAAAGCGCTTCCAGTAAAATAGTTAAGCAACTTTTGACTGTAAAAAAAGGATTTCTGTAGCCTGTGCCTTGATCTAACAATATATACAAATTCTTCAAACGAGATACGATTGTCACACTTTAAATAAAAATACAATGATACCAATCGATCCCAAGGATTCCGTACGAAACAAAATTTAAATGCGTCCTCTAGATAATTTGACTCAATGATTTTATTATCTAGAAGATAGTTAATATCTACATGGCCAAATGTAACAAATCCGCTATTATTAAAATGCTTAAATTTTTTGGGAGTTTTTAGTTTTCTGCAGCCATGTTCTTTTAAAACTGTATACAAGCTTGTTCCTGCGGCTTTTGGTATCCAAACAAAAATTGCTTTGTCTTTTTGCATATTACTATACTTAGCTTGGCTAAATAATTAATCCTTGAATTAAATTACTTTTTATTTGATGGTAAATAAATAACACACTAATAAATAACTTCTTTTACTAAATTAACAAAAATATGAGTAGATTATAATAGATCATTTTTTTCTAATAATTGTAGAAAAGCATAATCTTTATAGTACCAATCCTTCAAAATATCCCTTGCTTGATTATCAAGATGTTTATCGTAATGATATGGATTTTTATGTGCCTTGACCGGATCTTTTGGTAAATCTAAATCCGTTGGTAAGTTGAGTATTTTTTTTAATCTAGCAAAATCTTCATCTAACTTTACTTGATTGCCAATAAATAATATATCACTCTTTCTACTCAGTAATAATTCTTCGCTTTTAAACCAATCCCAGTACGAAGAACGCACGTGACCTATGCTCCTCATCGCTTTTTCGGCTTTTTCTTTAGTTGTTGGGTCTTTTGAGGAGAGCGCAAGTGCTAATTCATTCGGAGTAGCAAATGCTTCGAACGCCTCTTTTTCACTATCACTCCACTCAACACAGATTCTTGGCAGACCTTGTCTTTTTCTAGAATAAAAACCACTTATAAAACGATCGACCGGATCTCTTACAACAAAAAATAGCTTCTCTCCCACCATCGTGTCTGTGAGCGTAAAATTGTGAGCATGGCACAGGATGATGAATTTATGATTTGTTAATACTTTCTTTTTATCATGTAGCGCATACTTAATGGAACTACCCCCAGTCTTACCAATATGCAAGAAATGCACGATATCCTTTTTTTGCAATTTAGCTAGCAAACGATAAAATGTTAATCTATAATCTATAATTTTTTTGTGTACCTTTTTCATAGCATTGCTGCTTATTGTTAATGATATTTTTATTTATATAAGTTTTTTTAAATTCTTAAGATGGTTTTTTAGCGAGTGTTGATCATATGCAAGTTCTTGTGAGATTTTACCAGCTCTATCGAGGTCTAAATTCGTCATTTTGTTAATGCGCTGAATTGCGTCAGAGAGGTTGCAAACATCTGATAAATTCAACCATTGAAATTCTTCATTATATAAACCGCTAGCTCCAGCTGAAACCGAGATCACAACCATACCGTTCATCATGGATTCGACTATGGTTTTATCTAAGCTCCCTGATGTTGCGTTAATAAGAATATCATACTCGTGATAAAGAGTGGGGACATTTTCATATGGCACATCTTCGTTTTGCCATTTAATATTTATCGCATCCCCGATACTACCTATTACCAAACTAGCATATTCCTCAGTTAAGGCTTTGCCAATAATGGTTAAATTTGCGTCTGTAGCAGTAGTTTTTTTGAAAGCTTCTATTATCTCTGTCACGCGCTTAACCTCTGAAACTCGGCCAAAAACTAAAAATCTCCTTTTTTTATCAAAAGTATGTTGATTCTCAATATTCTGAAATTTTTCCGCATTAATTGCTTGACCGATCGCGATAGCTTGAACCTTTGGATGAACACAAGCCTCAGGAACTGATGTTACAACAGTATTTGCGATTTTTGCAGCCCATGGCACACATCTATTTGTCTTATAGTGAGCATACCAAAAAATTATCTTTTTTCCCATAATATGCCACAACCAACCAGCTAACAAGACATAAATACAATCACCGCGTACAAATACACTGTCATAAGTATGGCGATTTTCCCATGAACTCGCTAGAACGTTTCTTAAAACTTCAAACTTGGATAAAGATCCCTTTTCACGCAATGGTATTACTTTTACATTATTTGGTAATTCATATTTACCTACTCTTAATGCAAGTACCGTTATCTGTGAAAAATGTTTTACCGCTTCCTCGAGCCATTCAATAAAAAACCCCATCAACGCATCATCTTCGTCGATAGCCTGCACGCAAACTAAAATTCTTTTACCTTTTTTTTCATTAAGATCCTTATTATCTTCACTAAACCTCCAAAAATTCTCATCCTCTTTTTTTCTCGCGGATAGTTTGTGGTTGATAGCGGAAAGTAGAAAGTCACTCATACTTTTATCCAAAGCATTACCAATAAACCCATTCGTAATTCGCGCAGATTCGTAATTCGTACTATATTTTTCCATCGCATTGGCGATTGCCATTACGTCTCCGACCGGGACTATGATTCCGTTGTTGTTGTTTTTCACGACTTCACCAGCGCAACCGACATCGGTCATTATAACAGGGGTGCCACAAGCAAGCGATTCAACTGCTGTCATGCCATAACCTTCGCGGTCTGAGGTGATGATGGTTGCAATTGCTCCGCGGTAAAGATCTGCTAGATTATCTGTCCAAGGAATTATTTCGATTCTATCCTGCAAGTCAAAATCTTTAATCCATTGCTTAACTTGATCCTCGAGCGGGCCGGCGCCAACAATTTTTAGTTTTACTTGAAGGTCTTGCTTGGCGACGATGCTGAAGGCGTGGATGGCGAGGTCGATGCGTTTGATAGGGACGAAACGACAAACTAACAAAAAATACCCTCGTCGCACGTTGAACGTTGAAGGTTGAAGGTCAACCGATGTACTATTCGCGGTGCCCGAAGTCTCGCCAGACAAGGGGAGACTTAGAGGAGTTAACTCCAACGGAAACCTCACAATCTTCTCTTTAGCAATACCTAGAGCGACCAGAGCGTCCTCCGTTCTTTGGCTGACAACACGGATTGCATCCGCACGAGCGATGAGGAAGCGAGCGAAGAGATAGCGGAATTGGTTGAGCCAGGATTCTTTGCGGTAGTAATTGCCGTGGAAGTGGTAGCCATGATCTTGGATAGCAAGTGCAGCCTTAAAGATTTTTGACGCCAGATATGCAACCAAGCCTGTTTCGGTGGGATCTTGAGAAGTAATGACATCAAACTTTTCTTTGCGCAATTGAAAGATCTTTATCAGAGCATCTGTAACGTAAAAAAGTTTATTCCATGAGTTTGTGGAGATGACGCGCACGTTTGGCGCAATTTCTTCATCAAACTTTTG
>WJJQ01000101.1 GCA_014729615.1 Candidatus Peregrinibacteria bacterium
CGCTCACCCAAATTTGGCAGTGGTGTTGGCGCTGCGCGCCACATTTTACCACTGCCAAACATCGGCTATGCCGAAACGTTAGGTGAAATTTGTTGCTTCAAATGAGTATGTCAAAAACTTTACTACTAATCATAACGGGGCCGTCTTGTACTGGCAAAACAACACTTGCTCAAAAAATTGGAGAAAGGTTTGAGCTACCCGTGATAAGTCGGGATGACATAAAAGAATCCCTATTTGATAGTTTGGGGGTCAAAGATCGTGAATGGTCAAAGAGTATTGGAGCTGCAAGTTTCGGAATCCTATATAAAATGATTCATATACTTCTTAAAGCTAGAAAATCATTCATCATTGAAACTCCTTTGAATCCTGAATATGACGGAAGGAAGTTTCTCGAGCTAAAGCAAGAATACGATTTTGAGGTGATACAAGTAATGTGTAAAGCTGAAGGAAACATTCTTTTTGAGCGCTTTAAGAAACGTTCCGAATCAGGAGATAGGCATCCAGGTCATGTGGATGAAAGGAACTATGATGAATTCAAAGAGGTGCTACTAAAGGGCTATCAAGAACCTCTTGATATTGGCGGTAAAGTTTTTGAAATTGATACAACTGATTATAGTACACTAAATCATGAATCAGTCTTTGATTTAATTGAAACAGCAACAAACGACACCTAACAGCAGTTTAGCCGGTTCATCCGCCAAGGCGGATTCACCCAAATCCAGCACTGGTGTTATAATTCTACCAGCACTGTACTTCGGCCAAACTGCAAACGTTAAATAAAACAATAAAATTCAAACATGAGTAAACTTAAAAGAATAATGAAATATATGATTAGTGCGATAGTTGTGATTTTAATCATACTAATCATATTCATTATTACTTCCCTTTATAGAGAAATGTTTCTTCAAAAAGATATTCTCCCAATCATTGAATCTGAAATTGGATTTGAACTGAGCACACCTCCCATTAATGATTCACAAGAAGTCATAAGATTTCATGTCAAAAAAAATAGCATAGCAGAACAGGCAGGATTAATGGATGGAGATATTTTGATAGAAGAAAATTATGCAACCACACATTTGGGAGAATTTGCTAATAGTATTTATCAGTCCAGAGGAAAAGCATATTCATTCAACATAAAAAGAGGTGCCAATATTGTTCATATCACAATCCCAAAAGTCCAACAGTTTAGAAATTAATATTTTTGAATTTTATTACATTATTTAACAGCAACTAAGCGGCTCACTTTCAGTTCGCCCACACCGCTCGTTGGTGATAGAATTATACCAACTTCGCGGCTTCGCTTAGTAGCAAACGTTATATGAAATACATGTTTTCCTTTTGGGGCTATCGCCCCAGCTCTTAAAAAGAATCCGATTTTGTTTTTCTTTTTTATAGAGGGGAAATATAGTGTTTCCTCCACTTCGTTCCGGAAACGCTTTATAATAAGGGGATAAAAGCGTAAAATAAGTACAAATTAAATTGAAAATATGCCATTATTTAGAACCACAAAAAATTCTGCAAAACAATTAAAGAAGAAATCCTTTCGCAATGAAAAGGAATTGCAGTCATTTGTTGAAAACAATCTTGAAACACTTTTTGGTGTTCGTTTTTTGGCTTCAGAATTTACTACATCACAACAGCATGGCGGTCGTATTGATTCTCTCGGCTTAGATGAAAACAATTCACCTGTCATCATTGAATACAAATGGGGCGAAAAGGACAATATTATAAACCAGGGGCTTTTTTATCTCGATTGGCTTGTCGATCACACTGGCGATTTTCAGCTACTCGTTCACGAAAAATTAGGAAACAACATCAAAGTTGATTATGGATCTCCGAGACTCATTTTAGTTGCACAATCATTCAGTAAATACGATCAGTATGCCATAAACCGAATGGCAGAAAATATTGAACTTTGGAACTACTCGCAATATGAAGACGATCTCTTTGAATTAAAGTTAACGGCAAGTTCGCAAGCCCGAAAAAGTGGAGATAAAAAACGAATTACAAAGGTAAGTTATGAGGAATATGATGTCGAACACCACGTAAAAAACAAATCCGCAGAATTAAAAGAGCTTTTCAAAGAACTACGAGAGCGTGTCCTTGCGCTAGAATCCGACCACAAAATTGAGGAGAATCCACGCAAACATTATATTGCTTACCGCACCAACAAAAATTTTGCTGAATTTCAACTACAATCCAGCTCAATCAAAATATTTATTGATCTACCAAAAGACCAACTCGAAGATCCAAAGGACATAGCTCGCAACATGACAAACATCGGTCATTACGGAACTGGTGATGTTGAGGTCGTGCTCAAAAATTTTGATGATCTCGAATATATTTTGGGCCTAATTGAACAATCTTATTTACAATCAAGCTAATAAAATATAAAATTGATTCCCTCAAACACAAAAAATTGACATTTTACATAATTTATCGTAAAATATCGACATATGACTAAGCAAAAAGCTACAAATCAACGATTGCTCCCTAAAGAACTCAAAAATGCTAATAAAAGAGCATTCGACTCTTTTGATTTCTATAAAAAAACCATGGAGGTCATAGACAGAGCAAATGCCGCAATGGGCAAAAAAACCTCTTATACAGCCACGCAAAGCTCAACCTTAAATTATAAAACAGATATTAATGGCCTCGTCTCAACGTCAAAAATTTAATACGACTCAAAATTGGCACGATTTCCTTCTAGAAATACAAAAGAAAAAAGCCAATATAAACCTTTTTGATCTCAGAAAGGCCTGTTACAAAGATATTGAAAAGTACAGAAAGAATCCTTTACTTGTTTATGCAACGAAATTTTTAGGACAAGTGCCTCCCGGCATTCCTAATTTTATTGACGTTGAAGATGTAGATGGATTCACGGACATGGTAAACTCTGTAGGGAAAGATGTTAAGGAGATTGATGTTTTAGTACATAGTCC
>WJJQ01000102.1 GCA_014729615.1 Candidatus Peregrinibacteria bacterium
GAAAATAATGAAGGAACTGAAATAGTCAAAATAATCTATTCACAGATAAATAAGGGGATTCAAAAGATAAAATTAAAATGAAACCGCCTACAACACAGCAATCATAAAACATTGGCGAGTAGGAGGTTTTAAAGGACAGTACTCAAATTGAGATTTGCTGGAATTGGATAAATAATAGCTTCGAAATCGCCAACGTTTTATATTGCCAATCCGTTACCGGGCATTAATAATATAGGCATTGAGTAGTTTGTTGGGGCGGTACGAATTTTTAACGATTTGTTCTTTCTAATAGGGAAAATATTATTATAAAATATTAGCAGGACGGGTTTGAATTGCCAGGTTTAGGTTAAACTGGCTAAAATTAACCGGATTTGTTAAATATAAACGGACAGCTTTGATTTAAGTGGCTACCAGACAAAATAGCGACAAATAAAAGATGCGAAGATCTGGCTAAAATTATACCGACTAGCCTAAAATCGGAGGACATGCGGGCTGGCCTGGCAAAACGGCGGGCATTGGGCTGAGGGAATTGACAATCAATAGAAAAATACGGGAAGTCCGCCGCGGCGGATTTTCTTGCCGATATTTTTCATTGATTGGCAAGGGAGCGTGGAAGCATCGTTTTGCCTAGATTTTTTGGTTCTTTTTTATCATGAAAAAAGAACAAGAAAAAAAAAGACCGATTTTGCATAGGGTATTTGGCGTTTCAAGTGTCTATTATTTAGAGGGGGAGGAAAAAAAAGAAATAACGGCCCGGTAACAAGCGAATATAAGTAATTTACTCATTGGCAACCTGACAGGGCAGTGCAAAGCACACTTTGGGAATACAAAATGTGCTGTGAGCAAAAGGCAAAGAACTTCCACTGTGTTCCAGTACTTTGCTTGCGTTCGTTCTGTTAGTTTTTATGCAACCGTAAACTACTCATATTCGAGATACGTTGCCGTTCATTAATTAATATAGGCATTTAAGTTATTTGTTTAGGCAGTACGAATTTTTTCAAGGATCGTTCTTTCTAAAAGCGAAATATTATAAAAATATAAATAGGACGGGTTTGACATTCAAGTTTAGGTGAACCTGGTTAACATTAACCGGATCTGTTTAATATAACCGGACAGCTTCGATTTAAGGACACCGGACTTGGATTGAAATACCGGATTTCAATTAACCGACAGACCTATAATCGGCAGACATGCGGGCTGGCCGGGCAAAACGGCGGGCATTGGGCTGAGGGAATTGACAATCAATAGTAAAATACGGGAAGTCCGCCGCGGCGGATTTTCTTTCCGAAATTTTACATTGATTGGCAAGGGCGGGATGAAGCATTGTTTTGCCTTGATTTTTGTTTCTTTTCATCTAAGGAAAAGAAAAATAAAAAAAGAAGGTGAATTTTATAGGGAAAAGCCAGATTTAAGTGTCTTATATTTAGAGGGAGAGGAATAAAAAACCAATAATAACGAAACGGCAACAAGTGGCTATATTTAATGCGGGTTACATGGGTTTTTAAAGGCACTGCCATTAATCAAAAATTTCAATTGGCGGTTAGGTGAATGCTCCGAAAGCCGCACTAAACATAGCCGGGTCGTTGTTGCGACACGAGGTCGCATAAGTGATTGTATCACTAAGGCTTAGTTCTTTGATGATACCTGTTGTTCCCTCAACAGTACCCTACCGGGACATCTGGAGTATGGTGCAGTCATTTCCGGATGAAGCTCCCGGGATATTGTACCAAACGCTTGGGTTGTAAACCCTCGTAGCGGGGCAGGAAGCCGTGAGGTGGATGGTCTTCGGGGTCTCGATACCGATTAAGGGCATGGGTTCGTGAATATGGTCAAAACATTTGAACACTCCGTAACTACCGACAGCGGGAAGGAGCGAAAAAGAGATTGACACGCCCTGTACCAAAATGGTGAGTCGGCAGGCTATAAACGTTCAACGCAGTTTATACAGGGATGCTGTCCGACCGGTAGACAGGATGGGCCTAAGTTCACATTAACTGTCACTTACGCGGAACGTGGAAGCCCGGTGCCAGATTTCAGTGCCATAAGTGCTGTCAAAAACGCTAACCGTAAGGCATGCGGCGACACCGGAGAGAGAGGATGGAACAAGCGAATGCTGCATGGTAATAGTGCAGATAGCAATTGAAATATTATTGCAGGTGAAAACCTAGCTGACCTCCATCTGGTGCTTTATGGCGAAACGCTTTATAGAACTGATGAATTGGGGAAAGCAAATGGACGAGGGGTAAAACTCATCGTGTGCGCCCCAACTATAAGAATTGGCTGTAAGGAATACTCGCTAAGGTTACTTTACTTATATTTGTAACCGGGTTGCCCAGGCATGGGCGAACCTTAAAAGTGCTTGAGCCGTATGATGGGAAACTATCACGTACGGTTCTTAGGGGGGAAGGGGGCATTTGCCCCCGACCTACCCGGTTACATAATAACAATAGGATGAACCACTACAAAAAAATAGTATTGCCCCTAATTTTATGTTATTTCATGCTCTGGGGTGTCAAAGTTTTTGGAACACTTGAGGATCGTTGTTTAGTGGAAGTCACTTATAATATAAATAACAATTGTATAACCCCCAAAAGTTTAATTAAGTATGAATACCACAACGACAGTATTCTCCAATTTGAACAAAACTGGATTGATACCTCCTGGATAAATAAATGCTATAGTAAATATATTTTATCAAAAGGTTATTTGTCAAAGAAATATTATTTTAAATGGGATAGCGGAAAGTATAATCAAATTTATACTATCAAATATAATTACGACACAAACTTTAACTTGTTGTCCGAAGAAGTATTTAAAAAATGGTCTACTTATC
>WJJQ01000103.1 GCA_014729615.1 Candidatus Peregrinibacteria bacterium
AATCCTTTTTATTAATGTTGAAGGTCAATGCACTCCTTGCAACGATTCATGGGAGCACAATTTATTTGAAATAGTTCAAATTATCAAAGCTTTACGTTTAATTAAGGCATACAATTATTTTGGAATAACTGACGTAGGTGTAAAAAAACTTGTTAACAGCGAACTAGAACAAGTAGCTAAAAGTATAGAAATGGGTTATCCCAAAGAAAGTAAAAGCCATGTAGCAAGCACGGTAGCATTTGCTCAAACAGCAAAACTGGATTCCGATGAATTTACCGATTTTGAAGAAAAACTGCGGGCACAAGCTTTTTTTGCTGATATTGCCGCTAATTTACAGGAAAAACTTGCTCGAATTACGGATGAGCAAAAAATGTGTGTCGAAAACGGAGATCACGTTGATTGCCCTGTTTTAACTGACTCTGACATTCCCTATACAAAAATTGAAACGGCAATGGCAACCGAAAATGTTAAACAAGGAAATTCACAATATCGCGAAAAAATTACCACTTTGATTAATGATGCGTTCGACAAACGGGACCAAAATGAACCTATCAAAGGAGCTGAAATTTTAAATGCTGTAGATTGTGCTTTACCAACAGAGATTAAGTAAAAAAAGTTAGAGAAAAATTAATTTTTAGCACCTGCCGGTATTCAATACGGAATTCATTTGCTAATGGTAGTATTATTGCCTTTAATGAAAGCAATAACATATGTTAATATAATCAAAGCTCACAAACACAAATAAAAATATGCTTGAATTAAACAATGTACTGTTCGCCTTCGGATTGACCGTTTTTGCGGGTCTTTCGACAGGAATTGGCAGTGCTCTCGCTTTTTTTGCAACAAGAACCAATACAAAACTGCTTTCTTTGTCTTTAGGTTTTTCCGCGGGCGTCATGATTTATGTTTCCTTTGTAGAGATTTTGGCAAAATCGCAGGATGCTATGGCATCATATCTTGGAGAAGTTCAAGGTGCTTGGGCGGCTGTTTTGGCCTTTTTCGGAGGGATTACGCTGATAGCATTAATTGATAAATTTATTCCTGATTATGAAAATCCCCATGAAATTCATGATACAAGCGAAATGAAAGATAAAAATGCCGCAATGAAGTATAAAAAACTGCGCAGTGTGGGGCTTTTTACAGCTTTAGCTATTGCCATTCATAATTTTCCTGAGGGACTGGCAACATTTATAGGCGCGTTGTCTGACCCCGCGCTTGGTATTGCGGTTGCTATAGCCATCGCTATTCATAATATTCCCGAAGGTATTGCCGTTTCCATTCCCATTTATTATGGTACCGGGAGCAGAAAAAAAGCATTTATGTTCTCCTTTTTATCGGGGGTGGCTGAGCCGGTAGGCGCGATTATAGGATACCTGGTCTTACGGAGCTTCATAAATGATCTTACTTTTGGAATACTCTTTGGTATGGTTGCGGGCATAATGGTATTCATTTCTTTAGATGAACTTTTACCCGCGGCACAAAAATATGGTGAGCATCATTTAGCAATATATGGCCTCATAGCCGGTATGGGAGTTATGGCAATGAGCCTGCTGCTCCTAATGTAATCAATTTTATTAAAAAACTCATGACACACCTGGCGGAATTAAAAGAGACTCTACGAAAAAAAGGTTTCAGAATAACAAAACCGCGCCTTGCGGTCATTGACGTGCTAAGAAAAGCTGAAAAACCGCTTTCTCCTTATGACATTCAAAAGCGTTTAAACTCAGATTTTAAAATTAATACGGTAACAATTTACAGAATTCTCAATTTGTTCGGGAAAATAGGATTAGTTCATCGTACTCATACAAAAGAAGGGTATGTATGTTGCGATTCAAACAAGCCCGGATGCCATTTTCTGGCTATTTGTAAAAAATGTGGAAGAAAAAAAGAATTTACAATTAAAGAATGCGCTATTCTTTCACTCATTCCTAAAGATTTGCCTTTTAAAAATATTGAACACATTTCTGAAATTGCCGGCATTTGCCTTTCATGCTCAAAATCCAAAAACACATACACATAAACATAAACAGCCTTTTTTCATTCCTCGCGCAGGAACCGAGGCAAATTTTCTTGTCCCAACCACTTTCTCACTATTTTCAAAATGGTTAACCAATCGTTTTCATTAACATATTCTTGGGGAGTCTCATTGTCATAATAACCAATGCTCAAGTTTACACCGCAAATATCTTTGCAAAGAACCACTATGTCGGTCCAATAATTCTTTCCTCTATTTTTAAAACCGGTAGAACCGGCAATGTATGAAACGAATTCAGCAGATCCAACCTCATAAGTCTTGAACTCATTTTTTCCATCAAGATCAAATTCAACCATAAACTGATGCTCCTGCAATGTGTCACTAATATTTGAAACATTTTCCACCAAATAACGTGCCGCAACCACGCCATTTTCCTCGCCACTGGTAATAAGCATGGAATGACCCAAATCCCATAATTCCCAAAGTGTGGCAATGTCAACCCTATCGTTGACACCTATCCCCGTTTTTTATTTTCTGAATAAATACAGCCATTGCTGTTCGCAAGTGTGGGCGGAAAATTTTCAATTTCATCCCACACAGTATCGGCATGAGCCACAAGAACCACACGATCATTTCTGGTTCCTGGTATGAACATAAAATGACAATCCCCACGCCCTTCCTCAATTGGAGCGGGCGCGTTATTAATTAAGTTTTCTTGCATTGCCCTGTTTCTGAACATTAAAAAAATTTCTTCTTTTTTCAGTTTTAAAATGCTCACCAACGATTGTATTTGGTTTGTTTTTGGATGCTTATCTGAAGCATTTTCATTTAAAGATTCGATCCGTTTTATTCCTTTCAATTAATAAGGGTAAAGATCTTGTAGAAATAACTTATTGATAGATTCGATTGTACACTAATTCATGGCGTTTTACACAATTCTAAGGCTACACTTAAAAATTATTTACTGTAATGTTCATTCGCTTTAAATCTTCTCCATTCAGCTGCTTATTAACAATCTTGTTTCTGTATAAAATATCCGCCAATTGTTGTCCTTCAGGCCATTTTTCAATATTTTCCAGTTTACCGTTTTTTTCAGCAAATTTTTTCAAACTTGCGTCGCAATACCACCATTGGCCATAGTCCGCCAAAACCAAAAATTCATCACTTCCTTCAATTTTCCATGAGCTTAAAAATTTCTGGTTGTAATCAATAAATGGTATGCCATTACCAATTCCAAATGGATGTGTTAAATATTCGAAATCGTCAACCAAAATGCTTTCTCCATTTTGTTCTAAATAAATATTACCACTACTATAACCTTCAGGATCGCAATCCGTTAGGCTGCTGGTAGCGCATTGAGTTCGTGTTTTATTAATAACGAATTTAAGTTTATACGAATCATCACTATTTGAAATTACAACCCAATCTCGCTCCGCAACATTTTCGCTGGCAAACAATATTGAATGGAAATAAGGAATATTAGGGCTTAAAAAATACAAAGATACAATGACTATCAAAAAAAATACGCCAATGCCGATGAATATTTTAATTTTGCTTTTCATTTTTTTTGATTTATTCGAAAAATTTGAACAAGAATTAAGTGTACATAATGCTTTTTCATTAGTAAAGCACAAAAAAGCTTATCATTAAGCCAAAAACCAAAAACAGTATGCCCGGGTATACTGTTTTGATGCTCCGCTCGCACTCCCGCGCTCGCTTTTCTACCCTCTCTTCAAACGTAAACTGTTTAACACTACCGATACCGAACTGAACGCCATGGCGGCACTTGCGATAATTGGCGAAAGTAAAATGCCAAAAAACGGATACAAAACCCCGGCGGCAACCGGAATGGCAATTACATTGTAACCAAATGCCCAAACCAAATTTTGCTTAATAACTCGCAAAGTGCGATTCGAAATTTCAATAGCTTCAACAACTTTATCAACTGTGCCATGTACCAAAACCATGTCCCCGGCTTCTTTTGCAATGTCGGTCCCTGTACCCATGGCTATGCCTATATTGGCTTCAGCAAGAGCGGGTGCGTCATTAATTCCATCACCAACCATAGCAACAAACAATCCTTCAGCTTTCAGTTTTTTAATCTGTTCAGTTTTTTCAGTAGGCAAAACTTCTGCAATAACCCTATCAATCCCAAGCTTATCGGCAATAAAACTGGCAGTGTCTTTATGGTCTCCGGTCAGCATCACAACTTCTATTCCCTTTTTATGCAACGCCCGCACGGCTTCCTTCGCTTCTTTTTTTGGCTTGTCAAAAAGAGCAAATAAAGCAATCAACTTACCACCCGCAGCCATTGAAACTACAGTTTTTCCTTCACCGTTTAACGCTGCAGCCCTTTCGTTTAAACCTTTATTTGCCTCAATTTTAAATTTGGACATCAGCTTGTCATTACCGATTACCAACGGCTGCCCGTCAATTTTTCCGCTAACACCCATTCCTTCATGCATCTTAAAATCTTCGGTTTTTATGTCCAAATAATCTAAACTGTCTTCATCCGCCTTTCTCGTAATAGCTTCCGATAAAGGATGTTCAGACAAATGCTCCAATGCTGCGGCAGCAGTCAGCCACTTCTTCGCGTCTGCGGAAGATTCACATATAATTTCATCCACTACCGGCTTACCTTCGGTCAAAGTACCTGTTTTATCAAAAACAATGGCATCAATTTGATGAGCATGTTCAAGCGATTCGGCGTTTTTAATAAGGATTCCATGTCGGGCCGCTTTTCCGGTTCCCACCATAACAGCTGTTGGCGTGGCAAGCCCAAGAGCGCAAGGACAGGCAATAATCAAAACAGCGGTTGCTATATAAATGGATGTGGAAATCACATTTCCCGGCAGCGATATTCCCAGTCCCGTCGCGAAAAATTGCCAAAAAACAAAACCACTCACAGCAATAATAATTACAATCGGCACAAAAATCCCCGAAATTTGGTCGGCCAGTTTTTGAATTGGAGCACGCGTTCCCTGAGCCTCTTCCACCATTTTTATAATTTGCGAAAGCAAAGTATCCTTGCCGATTTTTTCCACTTTAAACTTTATGGCGCCCGATTTATTCACTGTAGCTCCAATAACTTTGTCACCAACGCTTTTTTCAATAGGAATAGATTCACCGGTCACAGCCGCCTCGTCAATGGACGCATTACCTTCAATAATTTCTCCATCAAGAGCAATCTTTTCACCTGATCGAACCACCACAATATCGCCAACAGCCAGTTTATCAACGCTAACTTTTACCTCTTTTCCATCCTTCAACACGGTCGCTTCTTTCGCCTGCAACTGGAACAGTTTTTTTATTGCGTCATTAGCTTTAGATTTAGCTTTCGATTCAAAAAACCTTCCCAACAAAATGAAGAAAACAATAAATGCGGCCGCTTCAAAAAAGACGTCTTGCTGAATGTCGGCAAATACCCACGGTAAAAAGGTAACCACGCTCGAAAACAACCAGGCGGTAGTAGTACCTAAGGCAACCAACGTATCCATGTTAAAATTGCCAGATTTCAAGGCATTAAATGTGCCGGTGTAAAATCCGCTTCCTCCATAAAAAAGTATTACCGATGCCAGAACAAACTGAACAACAAAAAACAAATTAATTTCTACACCGCCAACAGCAAACATTCCTAATGGAGCATGACCCATTTCAAACAATCCGAAAGCTTGCAAAATCATTCCCACCATCATCAAAGCAAAGGGGATCAGAGCAATTCCCACTACCAACAATTTGCGACTTAATTTTTTATGCGCCTTCTGATTTGCAGTTGTTTTTTCAGAGTCATCTTTAACTAATTTGTAATTTCCTACACTACCCACAATTTTAGCAATTTCATTGAAATTCAGCGCGCTATCATCGTATTCAATCAACAAAGTTTCCGTCGAAAAATTAACATTGACAGATTTAACTGCTTTTTTTTCACCAAGAGCCATTTCAATGACTTTTTTACATGACGCGCAATGCATCCCCACAATAGCAAAAGTTTCTTTTTTCATATTTATAATTTGTCAATTTATGTAAATTTTACTGTTATCGGCGTGACCATACCCATTGAACAGGTAATTTTATATGATCCCGCTTTTGGCTCACCCAAATCAATAATATTTTCCCCTTTTTCAAGGAGCACATAATCATCCATTAATCCGAAAACCGTTAATGCGACAGCGCAACCATATGCATCTTTATTATCAACTACCAGTTTGGTCTGTTTCCCCGCTTCAAATTCACTTTCACCTTTAAGGATGTAATCAAAGTCCGTTGCGACCAAATTTATCACTTGTTCTTCTCCCATTGCTTCATATTCCGCGTCGGATTCCACTTCGATAGTCGCAGCGGAAGATGTTCTTAAGTCGCTCAAACTGGGCAAACCCAATACATTGAACTGACTGTTAATGTTGTATAAAGCAAAGAAAATTAGAACTATTCCCACTACCTGATTAAAAACGACGCTCAAGTGAGGCTTTTTTCCAAAGCTAACACTGGTCGCGCTAATTACAAGCAATGCCGGCAGTGTACCAAGCGCGAAAACAGCCATAATAATTGCTCCCGCCACAAAGGACCCCGACGCAAGCGCCAGTCCTTGTGCGATCAATGTAAATCCGCAAGGCAGAAAAAAAGTCAATGCACCCACTATATATGCTGAACTACCTTTGCTGCTACTTGCGGCCACTTTCGCGCTTACAGATTTTGGTAAAGCCAAACGTATTTTTTGGGCAAATTTAAACTCCAGCATTTGCAAAGCCAGAATAACCATCACAACCGACACTGCAATTACCAACAATGCCGTTAAGAAAATTCCGTTAAATTTAATTACGGAACCAAGCAGGCCAAGCAACCCCCCTAGAACAATAAACGAAAGTAACCTGGACGCATGAAATGCCGTATGAGATTCAACCGCATTTTTTTGCCAATGTTTTGAAAGGGATAATAAGATTCCACCGATCAATGCGGCACAACTGGAAACACTGGCGATTAATCCAAGTAAAAATATTGTTACCAGCGAAGCTGTGCTATCGACGCTCACATATTTACCCAATTGCAATTGCTCAAACAAATAAAAAAGTACCAAAACCAAAACCGCAATGGTCAAACTTTTAAACAGTTTGGGCTTTGTTTTAACTTTTTCCTTTTCTTCCGACACTGAATAATTAAGCTTTTTCAACTTGGAATTCAGCTTTTTAATTTTAATTTTAGTCCCCGGTTGAAAGTAAATATTCGCGCTGTTGCTATTCAGCGATACGTCTGCGTATTCAACTCCCGGTATTTTAAGCAGTTCCTTTTCAATTAAGATTTCGCACGATGCGCAATGCATCCCTTTAATAAAAAGAGTTTTTTGTTTTAGATTTTCTTTTTGCATTATTATGAGTAGTTAAAAAGTGTAAGCAGTTCTTTTGTCGCTTTGTCCGTTTGTCCTGATTTTATATGATGAATATGGCAATGCTGCAGATGATCCTCAATTAAAAGCAGGTCAATTTTTTTCAGCGCGCTCTGCACTGCGCGGGATTGATGCACAATGTCCACGCAATATTCATTATCTTCCAGCATTTTTTCGATTTTCTTAAGATGCCCCATAATTATTTTTACTCTATGCAGAGCTTTATCTTTCACCGTTTCTTTACGACGTCTGTCCATATGTATTTTTTGTTATTATGTAGCGAGAAAATATCCCCCATAGGGGGATTATATCATGTCTAAATTTTTATTTCAAGAGGGTAGATCAAAAAAGTGTGCACGTGTGAAAAATGCTGGCGGAACGGAGTAGACGTTTTCAGAACCAAGTTTTCAATTTAATGTTTAAATCTTTAATAGGATGTAGGTGCTACCTTTGAGTTATTAATTAAAGGGGTGTATTGCTGTGAAAATTTCACTATAATGAGAAATTTATCTTGTCAGACAGTTGAATACTTACGATTCCAAAGCGATAAAAATCATTAACAATAATTGGTAAGTCTTTAAAGTTGATACTTCTATTAATTATTTTTGATGATAGTGCGTATCTATAGTCTTTAAATTTGTCTAACAAATAATTAGCAACTTTTTCATCGCCCCATTCTAAGTCTAATTTACCATGAGTGAACAACCAATGGTCACGGCCATATTTGGCTTCTACAAAATCTGCAAATTCCTCCATACTGCCCTCATCAAGCTCACCATTTGAAGATAATACTTTGTAAATTAAGTAGTCGACTATTATCTGGTAATCTAAATAAAAAATGGGCTCGTCACCTATAGATCCCTTTTTTTGTCTAGATATATTTTGTTTTCGTTCATTCGCAGGCGATACATGTTTTTGCCAAATTTTTTTTCTAGAAAAATTTCGCACGGAATAGATTGTTCGTAATTCCATAAAAGGGTTAAACCTTCACCTTCAAGTTTTGTTACATCTAAAAAAAGGTTTGTCGTTTTATGACAATTCTCTTCGATTTTATTCCAGTCAATAAAAAAATTAAGGTGTAATTTATATGAAGGCGTGAATTGTAATAGATCCATGTTAATACTCATAGCTCTGAATGTTAGTAAGTAATTAATTACAATATATTTTATTTCTACTGCCATAAAATATATCTAAACACACTTTATTGCCTAAATACTGATTTAATAATAAATTCAGACATTTCACCTCGCGTAATAAAATATTCTGGTCCTTCTGAATTCCAAGCTTCAACCCACAAGTCATTTTCATCAGCATAGAT
>WJJQ01000104.1 GCA_014729615.1 Candidatus Peregrinibacteria bacterium
AACAGCATCTGCGGAAGACTGCATGCATGATCCCATTTACGAACAAGATTGGAATGCGGTGGTAACAACAGGAATGCGGGTTCGGGATATTCCTTGTATGGAAACGTCGGTTGTTTTAACTACTGTTCCGGTTGGTACGGTAGTGCATGTTATTGCGAAGACTGATGGTTATTATCAGGTGAGGATGAAGGACGGGACCGAGGGCTGGGTTGGACAATGGTTGATTGAACCGACCAATGAATCATTTGAGACTGAAACTACCGTTCAAACTAAGGAACCGCTGTATGACATTGAAGGTCATGCTTATGAAACAGCTATTAGGTATCTTGAGTCAGAAGGTGTTATCGAGGGATACCCCGATGGATCGTATAAACCGTCACAAAATGTAAATAGAGCCGAATTTGTAAAGATTTTAGTTGAATCCATTTTAGATGAAAAGCCCGCCACGCCATCGAATAAATGCTTTCCGGATGTATCAAATTCGGAGTGGTTTGCTCCATATGTATGTTATGCGAGCGCTGAAGGGATAATTGACGGGTATCAGGACAATACATTCAAACCTGCCGGTGAAATAAATTTGGTGGAGGCATCGAAAATCCTTGTAAATACATTGGATCTTGATAAAAAAGCAGTTCCTGAAACACCCTGGTATGGGATTTATATTGAGGCGATGATGGAGGGAAATTTTATCCCATCAACATTTAATGGCCTGGATCAGAAGGTTAATCGTGGACAAATGGCAGAGATGATGTGGCGAATTTTGGAAAACAAAACAGATCAACCTTCTCAAACGTTTAAAATTGAATACGTTTCCGCAGAAGAAAGTAAGAACACATGCGAGGTTCCGGCTGAAGCGCAATCTGCCAACACCAGCAATTCTACCAATGTCGTTGGTGATGGAGACCCCGCCAGTTGTACGAGTGAAGCAGTTGTTGATGCCATAGCCGAAGGTGGCGTTATTACTTTCAATTGCGGATCTGATCCCATCACAATAAAAATGGATGAAACGGCCAACATTTATAATGATAAAGGTCCTGAAATTGTAATCGATGGAGGTAACCTTGTAACACTGGATGGCCAAAATGAAAGACGAATTCTTTACATGAACACTTGTGATCAAGATTTAAAATGGACCACACCGCATTGTGACAACCAGGATCATCCCAGATTAACCGTGCAAAACATTACATTCGCAAACGGCAACTCAACAAATCAAGATGATCATGGAGGTGGTGCGATTTTTAGTCGGGGAGGAAGACTTAAAATCGTAAACGCGAATTTTTACAGTAATGCCTGCGACAGTACGGGGCCGGATATTGGCGGTGGCGCCATTCGGGCTTTTGACCAATATAATGATAAGCCACTCTACATTGTTGATTCAACATTTGGAGGAAACGGTCTTGGCAATACTTGTTCTAATGGAGGTGCCCTTAGTTCTATCGGCGTATCATATTCAATCTACAATAGTGTATTTAAGGAAAATACAGCTATAGGTAACGGAGCGAATCCTGCACAAGCGGGCACACCCGGCGGCGGAAGCGGCGGTGCAATTTACAACGATGGAAACGATTTTAATTTATATATTTGCGGAACAGTTATTGAAAATAATCACGCGAATGAAGGGGGAGGAGCAATTTTCTTTGTCAGTAATAATAAAACCGGGAATTTGATTATTAAAGATTCCACCTTAAGCAATAACCCCAGTGATGGATTTGAAACAAAAGGTTTCCCCGGTATTTATTACGAAGGAGAAGGTGATATTCAAACCAGTAATTCCACCATCAATTAGTAGTGATATTCGCGTCCGGCAATAATAGTGCAGGCTCGATATAATTGCTCCAACAAAATTGGGCGCGCCAGTTCATGCGTAAATGTCATGCGGCTTAAAGAGAGTGACGTGTTGGCTCTTTTTAAAATACTAAGATGTAAACCAAAGCATCCGCCAATAATAAATGTTATTTCCGGACCATTTTTTTCAGCGTTGTTTGCAAGCAAATATGCAAATTCCTTGGATTCATATTGTTGACCTTTTTCACTCAACGCATAAACATAATTATTTTTTGGTATGGCATTTAAAATTATTTCCGCTTCCTTTTGTTTTATTATTTCTTTTTCCGCTTCACTTGAAATTTTTCCATGGCTTATTTCTTTGAGTGAAATTGTGCGCACTTCCACGAAATTTTTTATTTTTTTTGTGTAGAATTGCTCCAATTCAGCAATTTCTTTTTGATTGGTTTTCCCAATCTGAAGAATTGTGATTTTTAATTTGATCATATGATGATAAATTACTTGAGCTTTTTGCATTAATCAATCTTTGCAATGAAACGTGGAGAAGTAATTGAACTGGAAATTATTGGAATGGCTTTTGGCGGATATGGCTTTGGGCACATTTTAGTCGGTGATAAAAAGATGGTTGTGTACGTAGACAAAACTGTACCCGGTGACATTTTGCGTGTGCAGATCACCGGCAAAAAAAGACGTTTTTTTAACGCTCAAATTGTTGAATTTATTAAACTCGCAACTAATCGCATCCCACCAAAGTGCGTTCATTTTGAACAATGCGGTGGATGCAGTATGCAAAACCTGCCTTACGTTGAACAGCTTAAAATAAAGCAAAAAAATGTCTCACAAATGATTAAAAATATTGGCAGGCTAAATGAAAATATAGTTAAACCAATTTTGAAATGTGACCGAGAATGGTTTTACAGAAATAAAATGGAGTTTAGTTTTGATTATCCTCCGGAAGGTAAATTGGATTTAGGATTGCATTTACGCAGACGACATCACGATGTTATAGAACAAAAAGAATGTTATTTAATGTCGGATTGGACCGCTGATTTTGTTGTAAATGTGCGTGATTTTTTTAGGTCACGTGAATTAACAAATGAACCTAAATTATTGTCGCTTGTTTTAAGGGAGGGCAAAAACACGGGCGAAAAAATGGTTAATTTAATTTGTGAAAATGGTGAAGCTACGTTTCTAAATGAATTTAAAGAAATTTGTAGCGGATTTAACAGCGTTTACTATACTAATTTCACCAATATTAAAGGACAACCAAAATCAATTTGCGAAACTTTGCTGTCAGGCAAACCTAGTATTAAAGAAGCACTTCTGATAAACAATCAAAAATTGGAATTTGATATTTCACCGAAATCGTTTTTTCAACCAAATACTCATCAGGCACAGGTGCTGTATGAAAATGTAATCAAAGCGGCTGATTTAAAAGGTGATGAAATTGTATTTGATTTGTATTGCGGGGCGGGAACCATTGGCTTGTGTCTGGCTCACAATTGCAAAAAAGTTTATGGAATAGAAATTATTGAAGATGCCATAAAAAATGCCCGCGAAAATGCTGAAAAAAATAATATAACTAATACTGAATTCATTTGTGGAGATGTCAGAAACGAATTGAACAAAATTGATGATAAACCTGACATAGTAATTATTGATCCTCCAAGAGCGGGACTGCATGAAGATACAATATCGTTTATTGGTTCAGCTGAAATTCCCAAAATTATTTACATTTCTTGTAATCCGTCCACACTTGCGCGTGATTTGGATTTATTTTCAAAAACCGGCTATAGCACTTCGAGTGTACAGCCGGTTGATATGTTTCCGCATACTTACCACATTGAATCTGTGGCGGTTTTATCTAAAAACTAATTATTTTCTTTTAGATGATCTTTTTTTTGGAGCTTTAATAGAAAGCTTTGGAGCGATTTTTACCGCCGATTTAACCTCTTTCTTGTTAATAATTGCCTTTAATACTGCAAGTACAGCGTATTGTACGGCAAGCCCTGCAATCATTTCTGTCATGATCACAACGTGAGTATGCCATGGTTCGGCATATAGTCTTAGATCAAGCAACACTAGAGGTGGTTGTCCCGCGAATCCCCAAATGTACATAGCAATTGTAAGTACAAGTTTGACGATCAAAAGAACTCCCAACACATCCAAGATGGTAGAAATGAGTTTTTTGTTATACATAAATATTTGGGTTAGAGATATATGTATGTTTGCTAACTAAAAATACAGTTTAAGACTTAACAATCATCTTTGCAAGCATTTTCTTTAAGCCAATTGATTGCATCTTCTTTGTTTTTCAGTTCTTTCCCAAGCTGTTTTTCACGCATTTGCTCCATTATCTCACCCACTTCGGGGCCGGGTTTTATGCCTGTTATAACCATAACATTGTGTCCTGAAAGCAAAGGTTCGGGCTCTTTTGGCATTTCTTTCGTATGCTTATGGTAAAGGTCATATATTTTTTCATACAGACTTAAATTTGTCGGTACTGTCCCCGCGGCATCCGCTTTAAACAGTTGCATAAGATTAAGAAAATACGGATGCAAAAACCAATGCCTTTTTCTGGAATCGGGCATTTCAGTTAAAGGAACCATCATCATGTGATGCTCCACCAACCATGCGACCTCTTCAATGGTTCTTTTCGAAAATCTTAATCTTTTTAAAACGCTTCTGGCGATGCGACCACTTGCTTCAACATGATGATCGAAACGAATTCTTTCTTTAACTTCAAAGGTTTCAGGCTTGCCGCTGTCATGCAACAAAACCGCCCACTTAACGGGCATTTGGGTTGTTTCCGGAAGTGATTTCAATGCAAGCATGGTATGGTCCCATACGTCCCCTTCCGTATGATATTCCATTGGTTGCGCCACCCCTTTCATTGCTTGAATTTCAGGCAACAAAACTTGCAGTATGCCCAAATCTTCCATGTCTTCAAATGCTTCGCAGGCATTGGGGAGCATGATAATTTTATTGAGTTCATCTCCTATTCGCTCATTTGCGATATTATCCACCACAAGCGGCGCGTGCTTTTTTAAAGCCTGAAAAGTTTTTGGCTCATACTGAAAGTTAAACTGTTTTTTAAAACGTACCGCCCTCAATATTCTTAAATGATCTTCGAGTATGCGTTTTTCCGCATCGCCAATAAAGCGAATCACTTTTGCGTTAAGGTCTTTTTGTCCCTGTACAT
>WJJQ01000001.1 GCA_014729615.1 Candidatus Peregrinibacteria bacterium
GCATTAATTAAACTTAATCTGATCCTAAATATAAAAAAAAAAAAGGCTTTTGAAAATAACAATTTAACTTATGCCCCTTTTGTCTGCTAAAATGAAACGGATTTAATCAATACTTATGACAAGAACAAGATTTGCCCCATCACCAACCGGATACCTGCATATTGGTGGACTCAGAACAGCCTTATACAATTATTTGTACACCAAAAAAACCGATGGAACATTTTTACTGCGCATAGAAGACACCGACAGAACCCGTCTTATTGAGGGAGCCATGGAACACCTGATCGACACCATTGAGAGAGTCGGTTTACATTACGACGAAGGTCCCGCAAAAGAAGCAAATCACGGCCCATACATTCAATCCGAACGAACCGATCTATACAGAAAATACGCCGATCAGCTTATTAAAAACGGTCATGCATACCATTGTTTTTGCACACCCGAACGACTTACCGAAATGCGAGAACAGCAAGCCAAAAATAAGCAGGCACCCATGTATGACAGAACATGTTTAAAATTATCCGCCGATGAAGTAAAAGCAAAAATCGATGCGGGAATCCCATCTGTAATAAGACAAAAAATCCCTCATGGCCGGCAACTGTCGTTTCACGATCATATACGTGGCAATGTAAATTTTAATACCAGTACTATCGATGACCAGGTTTTAATGAAATCCGATAATTTTCCGACTTATCATCTGGCAAATGTTGTGGATGATCATCACATGGAAATATCCCATGTGATAAGAGGTGAAGAATGGCTGCCTTCAACGCCCAAACACATTTTACTGTATAAAGCTTTCGGATGGGATGTACCTGAATTTGCCCACATTCCCCTTCTTTTAAACAAAGATAAAAGCAAATTATCAAAGCGTCAGGGTGATGTCAGTGTAGAAAGTTATTTATCCAAAGGATACTGTCCTGAAGCGATTATCAATTTTATCGCTTTACTCGGATGGCATCCCGGTGAAGGTGAAGAAAACGAAATTTACACGCTGGAAGAATTGATTAACCTTTTCAGCCTGAAAAAAGTGCATAAGGCGGGAGCCATATTCGACATAGAAAAACTGGATTGGTTCAATTACATCTGGAACAAGAAGAAACACAATAAAAATCTTGCCGCAATTGCGAAAGAAATTGATTCAAAAGTCATAATCGAATTGAATCACAAAAAAGAACCGGTATACACCTTTCAAAACCTTAAATATGAACAAGAATTCAACAATAAAAGAGGAGAGCTTTTGAAAAAAATGGTGGATAATTATTTAAAGCCTGAATACACGCAAGACCATGACCTCTTGTTAAAAGCTTTGGTTACAAACGAAGATAAAATACTAAAATCCTCGCTTGAAATTAATGAACTCATTCATTTCTTTTACGAAAGACCGCATATTGATCCGGCCATGGTTTTAAACGAAAAAATGAAAGTCTCAAAAGAAATTGCCATTAAAGGCCTGCAAAAAAGCATTGATACGCTCAAAAAATTGAAAGATTTTGAAGATTTAAAAAAACTGCAACACACATTAATAGATTTAGTCCAAAAAATGGAGTTAAAAAATGGACAATTATTATGGCCGATTCGTGTTGCTTTAACTGCGGTTCAATTTTCACCGGGCACCTTTGAAATGCTTTGGGCCCTTGGAAAAGACGAATCCATAAAAAGAATAAAATCCACAATTGAAGCTTTACAAAATAGTTAAAGCAAGGCAGTATTGAAGTGCAATTTAACGAATAAAAAATGGATTTCAACGAATTAAAAGAGGTTATTAAATATTTGAAAAAAGAGCTTCCTTGCAACACTTGCAATAAAAAATTTACCAATAAAGACATTAGCGTCCTGTCTTGCTACAACCATGATGCCGTTTTGCATTTCAATTGCACACAGTGCGGTAATCAATTAATTGTGCACGCGGGTCTTGAAGAAGAAACAACCACCACCACAAAATTAAACGTTCATGCCAAAAGCGCGGCAAACATCACAAAAAATGATGTAATTGATATTCACAATTTCCTCAATCAATTCAATGGGGATTTTAAAACTTTATTTCCTACCGAACCCAATTAAGTATGAAAAAGCTAGTTCTTTTATGCTGTGTTTTTACTCTACTTGCGGGATGCCAGCAATTATCAGACTCTGCCGGTGATACCTACACAAACGTATCAAACGAAGTAAATAAAACAACCAAACAAATCAGTGATATTAAAGATCAAGCAGACGCAACAAAAGCCGCTATCGACGATAAACTGAAAAAAGCTGACACTGCTATCAAATCTGTGCAAGCTTTGGCGGAATAAAAATCCAGCAAAATATTTTTTTAACCAAGGACTTTTAAATGCCCAATTTTAAAGTACAATTTCATTGCCATACAAAACAGGATCCTGAAGATTACATCGCTCACAGTGAAATAGCTTTAATTGACCGCGCCGCTAAACAAAAAATTGATGTTCTTTCCATCACTTGCCATAATGTCATCATTTTTAATGAAGATTTAAAAAAATATGCCGCGAAAAAAAGAATCAAGCTTTTACCGGGCATCGAAAAAAGCATCGAAAAAAAACACGTACTTATTCTAAATGCTGCGGTAGATGCTCAACGTATTGAAACCTTTGACGATTTAAAAAAATACAAAAACAACCATCCCGAATCATTAATAATAGCAGCACACCCATTTTACCCAGGCCCTACCTGCATCCGAAAAAAACTGGATAAAAATATAGACCTGTTTGATGCGCTAGAATATTCTTGGTTTCACACCAAAAGACGTAATAAATACAACAAAAAAGCTGCATTAAAAGCTGAAGAATATGGAAAACCATTGATTGGCACAAGCGACAATCACATCCTCCGCTATTTAAATGAAACTTATTCCATAGTTGAATCAAAATCCAACAATACAAAACACATTATTGATGCCATAAAAAACAATAAAATAAAAATTATCAGCCATGACTTATCATTCGCTCAATTACTGCTCGCAGGCATGGAAACCTTTATTCGCGGCATGATAAAAAAATTCACACCTCAATAAAGTTTTGTGATAAAATTGATTTAATGAAAGATTTCATTAAATCAATCAAAGCAAAGGCGAGTTCAATAAATAAAACAATCATTTTTCCGGAGTGTATGGATTTACGTTTTCTTAA
>WJJQ01000105.1 GCA_014729615.1 Candidatus Peregrinibacteria bacterium
GCCATAAGCTTTCTCAACAGCCGTCTTTATTGCCGGATTCGGATCAACAACTCCACCGATAATTGGTACTTTTTTTCTTAATTCATTGACAATCAAAGGATCCTGTTGACCTTCAATTTCCGCATCGGACAAAAACACACAAAGCGCCGATATTTTTTCATATAAACCCTTAACTTTATTTTTTTGCGCGACCAATCTTGGCACGGCCCATTTCAACGATGCCGCGTCTTCATTACCTGCGCTACAACTCTCCATCAAATTAACCAATCTTTCTTTAATCTTACCGCCGGCATAACCACTAAATTCTTCATCAAAATCTTTAATAATATAGCTTTCATTAATCCCGCCATGTTGATCATCCGATGCCAAAATTTCAACGTATATTGGATAATCAGACGTCGCTTCTAAAATACCGACCACAGTGCGAACAACCTGGTGTATTCTTTCCCCTCCCATCGATCCGCTTTTATCAATAATTACCTGCAGTACCAAACCGCTTTTTTCAGGGATGTTCGGTTTTTTCATAATTTTCTTTTCACCCGACTTATGAGTTTTTATCTTTCTTTGAATGTCGGGCTCTTTCCCTCTCATGGAATGAATTTCTCTGGGAAAAGCGACTTTTGGAAAATACTTTGCAAATATACGCTTCATTCCTCCAACCACGGGCGCGGCTTCGCGAACCAGTTTATTATATTTTTTTCTCGCATCGGGATCTTTAATCCCATCTTCTTTTTCAGCCCGTTCATTTTTTTCCTCTTCAATTTTTTTATTTGCCGCTTCCGCCTCTTCATTTCTTTTTTTCTGCTCTTCACCATCTTTTTCAATTTTTTGTGTGTATTGTTGAAATTGCTGATTAATAACCTGCTGTAACTCCGGCGGTAAATTATCAATAACACTCGGATCATCAACGGGCCACTCTCCCTCAAGCATCATTTCTGGCGGTTCTTTTTGTTCTCCATGTTTATCGATCAATTCCTTTTTTGCCGGCCACAAAACATTTTTTATCGTCCTTTCAAGAACACCTGAAATCATTTCCGGACTTTTATACTTCCCATAACCGCAAATTTTTTCCAGATCACCTTTAATCTTCATAAATGCTTCTTTTGCGTCCGGATGAATAGATTCCCAATCATCCCATTTTTCTATTCCTTCAGCCTTAGCGTTTTTTTCATGCAACGCCCAAAGCGAAACCAGTTTTATTAAAAAATCAAATTGCGAAACCGGATCCATTTCTGCAATTCCTCCTCCAATATTTCCCAAAATCAATTTCTTGTTTTTTTGCCAAAATAAATCCTTAATAAAACCATGTGTCGATGTATGGTAAACCGACGTATGCTCCATTCGCGGATCCTCAAGACAATTGGTTAAATTACCCATACTACGCTTGTTATAACCCTCTTTTTCACAAAGCTCGCTTAAACGCGCGGTCATTTTCCAGTCCGTATAAAGCGCATGTCCAAGCTCATGATAAACCTCTCCCAACAAAAACCTTTCATCTTCAATGGCCAAATGGCCGTAAGGCATAACAATCACATAAAAATAGTTCGATGAAGATTCCACAACAGTACCGTCACGCAGAATTTCCTTTTTGGGGATTCTGGCGCACGCCCATGTTTGAATGGAAGGATCAACAGCCACCTTTATTTCATGAGACGTTTTACCCAATTGCGCTTTCAAATTCAACCGGGCAACTTTTTCCCGCACCTGTTCAACACTCAATTCCTTGGCCTTTTCTGTTAATTCGATCAAGTCCAATGGTTCGGGTAAACCACCCTGACTCTCCTCAAGTTTTAGTGATTCAAAGTAGCTCATTCTTAAGTCAGATTAGTGATATCGTTCAAAGACATTTCCAATTCAGCCTTGTCATTAACTATCTGTTGCAAGCTTTCATAATCTTCAGTTCCACCGTCATAAGCAAGACTGTTCGGGTGGAATAAACTTAAGAATGCTTTTTTTACATCAAAAAACTCATTTTCATCCTGTAATTCTTGACATCGCGCGGCTACCGCCAATGCACCACGCAAACTTATTGTTCTAACCATATCCTGTTCTTTATATTTCTTTCTCCACGCGTCACAAACAAGCAGAATTTTTAAAATCATCTCAATTTCTTTTTTATATTCATCTGAATCAATACCCTTTTCTTCCAGGTCGGCACCTCCGTTACCATTTACCACGTAATCCCATACATCCGCAAAATCACTATCACTTAATTGACTCGACTTAGGTAAAACTTTTCTTAAAATTAATGCTTCATCGCAAACATAAACTTTATTAAGACTGTTATCTTGTTGCAACAACTCTTCTTTTTCTTTATTGGACAATTGTTTTTCAAGTGCAACTTTATCCAATTCGGTCAAAGGCGGATAATCCATTCTCATCGACTGCGAAATTGTTCTGTCATACATGGCTTCAGGCAATGACTGCACATGCGCATAGGTCGCGGGATTCATCGCAAAAACCACCGTAATTCCCTCCGCCGCTTTATATCTGTGACCGTTATATACAAATTCTCTATTATGGTCGGCGATACCATGTAAAGCCGCAATAACTTCAGGTTGCAGTGAATTCGGTTCATCAACCAGAATCACGGCATTTTTCGTTCGAAGTCCCCGAGCCAATTGCGAAGGCACAACCACACTTTCTTCATCTTTAAATTCATAGTGAAAACCAAGGTCCGATGCGTCCATTCCTCTTGAACATGGAAAATAAAAATAAGGCCTGTTCGCGCTCGCCGCAAAATGCTCAACCAAATAGTTCTTACCCGTACCCATATCGCCAATAATATTGATTCCACCCTTACCGTCTTTCAATTGCTTTGTTGCATATCCTGTCAATTCCTCCAGTTTTGTTTGCACGTACGGAGTCTCAACAAAATCTTTCAAGGCCTCATGTTTTCTGTAAATTCCCATTCTGTATTTTGTGTTCAAATAAAGCATTTGCTCACCCAAACGCGAAATTTTCAAAGCCAGATCATCTACATAGCTTTCAAATGACCCTTTTTTCTGCCTTGCAAACTGTGCCTTCAACTTTTTAATATTCATTTTTTTCCAATACTCCGGATATTCCTGAATACTGGCTTTCTTTACATCACTTTCGTCCGCGCCCCGCAAAACCCTTGCTCCTTCAACTTTTTTACCCTTTATTTCTTGAAAAGCCTCCATAATCCAATCCCTGACAATTTGAGGATTCGTATTCACCTCATCAATCAACTCCATTACTCTTTTTCGAACATCGTTACTTAAAACCCGGTCAGCCTTCAATCGTCCCACTTCAGGATTTTTGGGAAAAACCTCAGGTAAAATATTTCTGACCTGATCCGCGTATTTTTTTCGGGATTTTTGAGTCATAGCCTGATAAGCCTTTAATTCAATCAATTTTTCATATCGCTCAAGAACAGGCTGCACAATGGTTTCCCATTCAATTATGGAAAAAGAATTTTCAATCGGTTTTAAGGCAATAACCTGATCTTCCGCGCTTTTTCCGGGGAAAAGCGTATCAGTTTGCCTTTCAAAACCGGCAATTATTTTTGCGTCTTCACCTTTCCCTTTTTGCATACCATGCAAACGCCACAAATCAATTGATTCAACAATCTCCTTTGGAACAAAAACCTTTTCCACATCCGGAACTTTTTTCGCCCACACCGGTAATTTCATTTCATCCTCTTCAACTGCACCTTCGTTAGCATCTTCCCGCTCAATTCTCGATCTCGCGCTTTGAGCTGTTTGCTCAGCTTCCGTCGCGATATCTTCATTTCCACTCGATTTCATTGCAACACTAAAAGCGGACAGAATACGCGCGGCATCCGCCGAATCAATCGGCTTGTTGCCACTTGATTCATCTACATTGGGTTGTTCATTATTTTGATCTGCCATTTTATTTTTATAGTAAAGGAAAATTATAATATATTAAATCATAATATTATACAATATTTTTTTATTTTTAGCAAAAGAGTCTTTAAAATTCCGCCCATTTATTGTTGAACAAAGCTCAATTTTCTAACCATGATTTCTATAAGCCATCACCCTTTCATCGGTTAAATGCTCAAGGTCGTGATGCGCTTTGCAAAGCGGCACCAAGAATTTGGGGCTGTGGATTTTGCCGATTGAACGCCTTAATGTGTGATGGATGTTGGTCGATTTTTGTTGGCAGTTTGGAGCCGCGCATTTTTCGCCGTATTTGTAGTTGATTGCGCGTTTGATTTTGACGGGTATGTAGCTTGATTTGGCAGGCGCCTCTAGCTGGTTGTTTTGCTCAATCTGCCTGTCACGTTGATTGAGCATGTTACGTAACATTTCATTCACATCTATTCCCTCTTCATGTAATTGTTGTAATTTTTGTTGAATATCATCTGCCATTTCAAATCGTCTCACGTGCACAGATTTATGCTCTTTTATGGCTAGTTCAAGCGATCTTGATGACAGGTTTTTGGTCATGTGAACCAGTTCCGTTTGGTTTTGTTCGGTGGCGATCGATGCAACCCTCGAAAGTTTGTTCACACTGATTTCACCTTTAACAAGAACCTTCTTTAAAGCGGGTTTGTCTTCAAAGCGCTTTTCAAGTTGAAGTACACGTTGAACTTGTTCACGGCTGATACCGGCCAGCACGGCGGCAAAGTGAAAAACAGATTCAAAACCTTTTTCCTGCCACAACCGTCTGCGCGCCACTTCTGGCAAAAGACCAATGAATTTGCGCCGTGCTTCCAGGGCGGCTTGTCCATAAAAACGACATCTTTCATATAATTGTTGATCACTCATATTCAAGTAAGTTACAAAATAAGTATCCATTATTATAGCAGAAAGAAGCCAAAAATCACGCTTTAAGGCTTGCGAACGGTTGTCAAATTGTGTCGCGATAGCCATCAAATAATGGCTACCCTAAGCCAAATACGCAAACCCGCCCGGTCTAAAATTTTTCTCAAACGTGGCGTAATCAAACAAGCTATTTTTTTAGCATTTCATCGGGAATATGATCCTTCAAACCCGGAAATTTAGCTCTCAACCAAATTAAAACTTCTCTCACTCCACTGACAAACATGCTTATGGAATAAGTTAAAAGCCAAATTAATCCGGTGTTTTTTTGCAGGGATTCCCGCAAACCACCTGCCGCTCCCTTAAATGATTCAAATTGCTCTTTAAATTCTTTTCCCGTTAAATCCATTTCCTCAACCTGCCATTTTTTTAAAACACCAAAAATCAAAGCAAAAGGAAGACTTCGGTAATAAAAATCGGGCTCATTTTTGGCCAAATATTCAATACGATTTTTTTCAGCGGTTTTAATAAAATTTTTATATCCCATAATTCTGTTAAACAGTTCATTCCCCCTCTCCGATCGCCGCCCCATGCCTTCAGCCGCAAAAATTATCATCAATCCACCAAGCAAAAAAGCTCCCGTCAAATACAAACCCAATTCCCATTCCCTCGGTCCGATTGCCAAAACAATAACCGCCAACAATCCGAAGATATATCCCAACGACAAATATGGTCCCCGTTGCACCAGCGGCGACACGTCATAATACTTTTTACGCACCAATTCGCCATATAATTTATTTCTTAATTTAAATAACTTCCCCTTTAATTTGTCATTCAGATCTCTGATTTTAATTTCCTTCACATCATTTTTTTCAAACAATACCTCAATAAATCTTTTTTGCTCCACACCAAGTTTTTCATAATCTTTCAAATCCCCGACTTTCAAGCCACCTTTTTCATAAATTAACGCTTTTTTCAAAATCAAATCACAAATTTCACCCGCAATATCCAAATAATCAAGCTTGTTATCAAGCAAAATACCAATTTCGCCAATAGACAAATCATTAGGAGGCAAAGTTTGAATAGGTTGCTCCACACCGACTTTTTTTTGCCTCAATCTAATTGCGAAAATAAACCCGGAAACCACTACCGCAATTGCCAGCACCACAAAAGCCAAATAAATTTCAATACTATTCATCACAAACTACTTTAAGTGTATCATATAGCTTTTCTGTCTGCCATGAACCCTCCTTCCACTTTGCATTCTGCTCCACATACGAAAAATTATTCAAATGAATGGCTGCAAACTCGTCCGAAAAGGAACCGGGGGCTCCTCTATTTTTCAAATCATTCAAAAACATTTTAAACAATCTGTTTTTTTCATTTACAACATCCGCATCACTTGCAATGGTAATTTTCACACCCTTACTCGCCCCCACAAA
This sequence comes from Candidatus Peregrinibacteria bacterium, assembly GCA_014729615.1. Taxonomy (GTDB): domain Bacteria; phylum Patescibacteriota; class Gracilibacteria; order UBA1369; family UBA1369; genus WJJQ01. Next base: position 6,194 of record WJJQ01000105.1, read on the forward strand.
ATCATTGTAAAAATTTGGATTCCTGCCGATCGCGCCAATATATTTTTTATACTGCATGTCCGAAGTATCAAACCCGCATTTCCATCTCTTTGGTTTCACTTCAGCGTCAAGCGCAAGCTCTTTCCCGGCATCTACGACCCTGTCCGCTAATTCAAAGTTTACATCCAACTTTGAATCAGCACGCTTTTTTGCAAACATACTCCCCACAGCAAAAACACCAATCCCCAAACCCAAAGCAGTTCCAATAGCAATTTTGTTTTTTCGAATATAAGACAAAACTGACTTCGCGCCCTTACCCGGAACAACTGTAAAATAATTTGCGTAATTACTTTCCCTGACTGACTCCGCATTATCAACTTCAGACGCATCAACCTGAGAAAATTGTTCCGATTCTCGAGCGCACTTTTTCTCTTCTTCGACCAACTGGTTCATTCCGCTTCTACCAACAATGGTTTTTTCATCAAATCCATCATCATCAGAAGACATTTTCATGAGCAAAGCCCTCCGTATTATAAATGGATCCAATTCGGTTTCACCACAAAAGTAGCATCCATCCAAACTTTCCTTTAAGATTTCGTACCTATTTATTTCAACCAATAACTTTTGAATTTCCTCTAACGCGGCAACAACAATTTCAACAAATTCGCGCCTGGCGGGACTGCTTAACAATTGAACTCTCGTGCTTATTGCTTCATCAATTTTAAGAACTAAATTTTTTAGATCTTCTTTAATAAAAGTATCGTCAGATAAAGCCGGATTAATTTTGAAAACTTTGTAATTTCGCAAAAAACCAATCCACAAAATAGAAAAATCAGGCTCCATATCCAAATTATAAATGGAATTAAAATCACAAAAGCGGTTAACTATTTCATTGATAGATTCACTATGTTTATCACCTGCATCACTCAATCTGTCTGGAGACATCCGAGATTTCTTAATGTATTGGGAACATCGAAACTCATTATAACAAAAAAACACCTTGCATCAATGCGAAGAAAATAAGACAATAACAAACAATATTAACGCTCTTTATCCTTAACCTTTCATTTATGAAAATAAAGAAGCTCTTGGCCATGATAACATTGGCCGCGGCATCATTCGCTCTTGGTGCCACACTTTACGCGCAAACCGTTTCTAACTTCCCCGATGTTCCGGAAGGAATTTGGTACGAAGACGCTGCCAACTGGGCGGCTGACGCCGGTTTGATCGAAGGTATCGACGGTAATTTTGAAGGCGCAACCGACGTTAACCGCGCCCAACTTGCAATCATTATGCAAAGATACGACGAATATTTAACCGCAAAAATGGATGCAATGACGGAAGAAACCATGCCGGAAGAAGAACCCATGGCTGAAACAATGACGCTTACATTAAATAATGTCAGTGAAGATCAGCCTCTTTCACCCGGACTGGTTGTCGTTCATTCATCAGAAGTAGACATTAACTATGAAGGAGAACTTGCGCCTGCTGAGCTTGAAAAACTTGCCGAAGTTGGAAATCCCGCTGAATTCAAAACACTACTTGAAGGAGTAGATGGAGTAGTGGCTGTCTATGAAACGGGATTAATTGAACCCGGTATGTCTGAAGACGTTGAAATTATGGAAACAGATGACACACTTGTTGTATCTGTAATTACAATGGCAGTTGCTTCAAACGACGGATACGCGCTTGTCGACAGCATGCCTTTAATGACCGGAGAAGAAGCGACCGCGGTTAATCACGATGCCGGATTCGAAGAAAACACAGAACTTGGTAGCGGATTCGACGGTGGACAACCTGACCCAGAACAAGGTGAAGCCAACATAGACAATGGAACACCAACAGAACCTCAAGCCAACGTTACAGTTCATGATCAATTAACATCTGACCTGTTAACTGTTTCTATCAACTAGAAAAACAACAAAACAATAAAAGCGGCCTCCCTTAAAAAAAGGGGCCGTTTTTTATTGACATAACTCTCAAAATAATTTAATATTTAGACAAACATCTAAATATCTAATAATGGATTCCGTATTCAAAGCATTATCGGACCCGAACAGACGAAAAATTTTAACTTTATTAAAAAAGAAGGATCTTTCCGTAACGCAACTGCAAAAACATTTCAAAATTTCAGGAGCTTCATTAAGCCACCATCTAGACATTTTAAAACGCGCGAATTTGGTCATTGCCGAAAGACGGGGACAATTCATTTTCTATTCTTTAAACACATCGGTTTTTGAACAAATAACCAAATTTTTTTTCGACAAATTTAAAAAATAATTAACAAAACTCCACATGAAAAAAACTTTTAAATTTTTTACCGGCTCACGACTGATTCAAATGGCAATTGTAACGGCCATGTTCATAACCGGCTTTATTGTTTACCCTTATCTGCCGGAAACAATTCCCGTGCACTGGAACTTTGAAGGCCAACCCGACAACTTTGGCCCAAAAACTATCGGTACTTTTATTTTTCCATTGGTTTCACTAGCGGTTGTTATTCTTTTTCCCATTTTTCAATCAATTGATCCTAAAAAAGAAAACTATGAAAAGTTCAAAAACGCCTGGAGCGCCATTCAACTGACCCTAATTACACTTTTCGCTTATTTCTATGGAGCCCAACTTTATTTCACATTAAATCCGGAACAATCTTATTTAATGGGAACATACATGACCGCGGGCATAGGAGCCACCTTCGTAATTTTAGGTAATTACATAAGCAAAATCAGACATAACTATTTCGTGGGCCTTCGCACTCCGTGGACTCTCAACGACCCGGAAGTATGGAACAAAAGCCAAAGGTTAACCGGCTGGACATTCGTAATCGGCGGACTCGCGCTTATTTTTTCCGGAATCGGTAATATTTTTCATCCATACATTTTTTTCGGAATCATAATAGTCATGGTACTGCTACCAACCGTATACTCATACATTATTTCGAAAAAATAATTACAACCGAATTTTAATTCCGACCGGGCAGTGATCCGAACCGTAAACATCTTGCAAAATAAACGCATCTGTAACGGAATCGGCAAATCTGTCATTAACAAACCAATAATCAATTCTCCAGCCCACGTTCCTTTCACGCGCTTTGGTTTTAAAATCCCACCAACTGTAAAGTCCCGCGTCAGTTTTGAACATTCGCAATGTATCTTTAAAACCGGCTAATATTAATTCATCAATCCATTTTCTTTCAATCGGCAAAAAGCCCGAAACTTTTTCATTTTCTTTCGGTCTGGCCAAATCAATTTCGGTATGCGCGGTGTTCACGTCTCCGCATATCAAAATTTTCCGTCCTTCCTTATTCATTTTTATCAACAATTCCAAAAACGAATTATAAAAATCCATTTTAAAAGCAAGTCGTTCAGCAGATGCTTTGCCGTTTGGAAAATACACGTTAAACACAACAAAATCACCGTAATCAGCCATTATCACACGCCCTTCACGATCAAAAAAATCATCATCCATGCCATTAACAACCGTAGAGGGTTCCAATAGTGAATAAATGGCAACTCCGCTATAACCAGGTCTTTCCCCCGACTCAAAGAAAGAAAAATAACCCTCGGGCGATTTCAAGTCAAAACCCAATTGATCTTCTCTGGCTTTGGTTTCCTGCAAACAAAGAATATCGGGTTTGGCCGCATCCAGCCAATCCAAAAAACCCTTTTTATAAACAGCGCGAATCCCGTTTACATTCCAGGACAATAATGTCAGTTCTTTCCCCATGCCACTATTCTACCACAAATTATTCAGATTTATTTACCTTTTGTGTTAAAATTTCAACGATTAAAAAAAAATATGAACCACATCATCTTATTAAACGGTAAACCTCTAACCAAAGAGGACATTCCCAAAGAAATTTATCAAACCATAAACACCTTTTATCAGAACGGTTCATACAAATTCAATGCGAACATGGCCGTTCCCCAAATTATCAACTTCTTTAAGACCGGCGGATTCAGCTTCCTTAAAGATTTCATGCAAAAGCCAATCACAATAGATGGTCGTGAATATCCCAATTACTCATCTCTTCCAAAAGAAGACAAAGTTATTTTCCATAACTATGTAAAATCCTTAATGGAAGAAAAACAATCCACCAACACCACTGCAACAAATCCCGTACAAACAAGTGCAATTGAACAAAATAACGAATCCGCGCCCATTATCGGCAAACCCAGTCAAACCAATAACGCTGATTCTTTCAAACCGCCAATCAACACGTCTGATATGAAAGATAAACTGATCACATATTTGAAAATCGGTCTGCTTATTCTTGCGATTTACATAATTATCACTCAATTCTTGATCTAGAACCCCAAAAGCAATTGAAAAAAAGCCAAAAATAGTGTAAAATAATTAGAAAGTAAATATACAAAAACAGAAATTCCCCATCTTAAATTCAAAATGGCCAGAAACAAAAAAAAATTACTGTTTATAATCGCCACTTTAATCACAGCTTTTTTTACAGTGCAAAGCGCAAACGCGCTTGGCTTTATTGGATTATGGCCAACACCGGGATCAACCGCGCCATTCAAAATTAACACGGCAAAAGTCGACGACCAACAAAAAGCGGCGGGATGTAAAACCACGACTGACGAATACATTGTGGGATGGGTCGATAATGAATTAAATAACGGTGACCTATACATTGCCAAATTTAACGCGACCGACGGAACAAAAATATGGGGTGATATTGCCTATGACACTACATCCGGCAATAATATTGCTTCAAGTTATCGTTTTGATATTCAATGCGAACCCGACCAAAGTGGCGGTGCCTATTTTGCCTATCATAATTCAAATGGTGGCTCTAAAGTACAAATTACAAAAATCAACGGCACAGATGGAAGTGCCATGTGGAGCCCCTCGACAATCGACCTTACCGACACAGTTGGATCCGGATCAGGCAATCAAATTCATCTGATTTCATCTGATACGGTTTCAGGAGCCTATATTGCCTGGCTAGACAGTTCAACGTTAAACGTCACAAAAATAAATCCGGATGGCACAATATCTGCCGGCTGGAATCCGGCATTAACTTATACTTCGGATGGCAATTACGACCTTGCATTAGATTCATCAGGATACTTATACGTAACATATTCCGACAGCAGCAACATTTATACGGCAAAACTTGATCCAGCAGGCTTAAATGATACAGGTAGTTGGTCTTCAGGAGCAATTACTTTACCTACTCCTGCGGACTACAATGGATACTCATTTTCCAGCCTTGATAATTACGACATTGATACAAGTGCTACAACAGACGATGGATTAGTTGTAAGCTATAAAGCAACTTACGGATCCAACACAGACTTTTATGCTGTTGTAAGTACAAAATTCAACGCGGACGGAACCGTTGCCTGGACCGAAACACCCGCAATAATCAATGACAACTTTAACAATCAGAACGACTATTTATATTCAGGACCTTTTTGGACTTTACCTACCAACAACGGTGGAGCGTCAACCATCTATTTAATAAACAAAAACGCGGACAGTTCCTATAATTATTACATGACAAGCGTTGATGGCGACGGTAATAAACCATCACAAATTCCACTCGAAGGTAAAGCAATTACAGATTATCAAACCACCTCCTCATACACATACTATAGCGGATTCGGCAGAACCGACCGTGTGAAAAGTGACGGCCAGGGCGGCGGTTTTTTCGCGGCCTATAATTACAACGGTTCAACCACTTACTACTCTCAAATTCAGCATTTTGACCAATACGGAAATCTTGGAATGGGTCCAAACGGAATTACAATTGAAGACGACCCTGCCGACAGTTATACTTCAACCTACGGGCGTGTTTTTGGGGATCCCGATGAAATTGAGGCTTTACATACATATATTAATTACACAAGTTATCCCAATTATTACGAAGTATTCGGACAACTATATTACGAACCTTTCCCCTGTGAAATACTGGATTCCAACGAATTTTGCGGGACAATGACAATTTCAAGTCAGGTATTAACCTTCGACGTTATACCAAATTCATTTAATTTTGGAGAAATTTTTGCAGGCACAACCAATCATCTTTTCAACAATGACCACGGCACCAATTTACCCGACGTCAATGACCAGGTCGTTGTAAGAGACGACCGAAACAGCGGAGGATTCACC
>WJJQ01000106.1 GCA_014729615.1 Candidatus Peregrinibacteria bacterium
CCCCCTCTCTCCGCCATTTTTGTGCTTGTCGTTAATGTATTTGGAGCACTAGCACAATTTCTATATTTTTTATATAAACTGTGCCGGCGAGGCAAATGTTGACATTTTTTTTTGTTTGTATAAAATTCGAATCAAGATGAAAGAAAAAACTCTTCACATGAAGGCAACTGCGACAATTAACGCGTTTAATAACGTCATTAAAAACGTGGTTGTTTTTCATAAACTGAAGAGGTAAAAGGTGTAAAAGAAATTGTAAAAGGCCTCTTCAGAAGATGAAGAGGCCTTTTTTGAAAACTGATTCAAAAAACTATGTCGCCAGCAACCTTTTTATAAATTGAAAAAGATTGCTGGGGGTATAGCCAATAGAGGCGATTTGCAATCCCCACAGGAGGAAAAATGTCCAAGAACGAGAAGAAGATGATCGAAGAGCAGGAAAAAGGGATTCGTCTGGGGCAGGAGGGAAATGAAAAGTCTCCCGTGTCGCGTCCAGTCTTGATTGACACCGCCGAGGGTTCCATTGGAATCCACTCTGATGAAGAGGGGCAGGAGTCGATCTATCCCATCGCTGTGTAGTTAGAAGCCACGTGCTTCAAGGCCTAAATGGTATCACCATTTTAGAGCCTCCCTCGGGTGACAAAAGCGATGGCAAAACAGGTCTTCAACATTAAATGTTGTGGGCCTGTTCGCTTTTATTAAAAAAAGTTGATTTAAAAGGCTGTTTGCTGTTAAATGTCAGAGCGTGCGAGGCGGTATAGCCAAGTGGTAAGGCAGAGGTTTGCAAAACCTTCATTCCCCGGTTCGAATCCGGGTGCCGCCTCCAACTGACAACACATAAAAACTGGAACTTTGTCAAAGAATGGGGTTGCTAGATTTTTTCAATTGTTTTAATACCTAAAATGTTGAGGCCGTTTTGAAGAACGTGCTTTGTAGCTTCAACCAGTTTTAGGCGAGCTGTTTTGACATCGTCGTTGAGGGCCGATAAAACGTGGACTTCGTTGTAAAAAGAATTGAAGTCTTTGGCCAATTCAAATAAGTAATTGGTCAACAAATTGGGTTTGTTTTCTTTGACCGCCGCTTCAACTTTCTCGGGGAAGGCCGTTAATTTCTTCATTAATTTGTGCTCAATATTGTGAGCGAAAGGTTTTTCATTGGCCGCGTTTACATGCTCATTCAAAGTTGATGAGGTGAACAGGTCGGATTGCGCTTCATTAGCGGGCTTTTCTGGCTGTGAAGTTTCTGAAGATTGCTCTTTGCTTTTACGTAAGATGCTGGCGGCGCGGGCGTAAGCGTATTGCAAATATGGACCGCTGTTTCCATCCAATGAAAGCATTCTGTCCCAGTCAAAGGTAATGTTTGTTTCACGATTTTGGCTGAGAATATTGTATTTAACGGCTCCAATCGCCATGTCTCTTGCGACATGATGCTTTTCTTCGGTTGATAAATCACGGCTTTTTTCGTCAACAATGCGTTCGGTTCGTAAAAGAGCTTCATCAATAACTTCATCCAATAAAATCACTTCGCCTTTACGCGTGCTCATGCGGCCTTCCGGCATTTGCATCCGGCCAAAAACAACGTGAACAAGTTCGGACTGATCAAAACCAAAACGTTTGGCGGCTTCAAAAAGCTGATTAAAATGCAGGCTTTGCGCCACATCTACAACATATAAAATTTTATGCGGATTCCATCTTTCAATTCTGTCTTTAATACTGGCCAAATCTCGTGTGGCGTAAATAGTGGTGCCGTCTCCTTTTTGAAGTATGTATGGGGGATATTTGTCGTTTTCGAAACGGATGATTTTTGATCCGCTTTCACCGTCGACAATTATTTCCCGGTTAATACCGCTTTCAATCAGTTCTTTTGCCTTTTCTATGTACATTTGTTCACCTAAATATTCGTCGAATCGCACGTCGAGTTTTTGATAAATGTTTTCAAGGTTAGCGATGCTGATTTCTCTAAACCACTTCCAAAGGCGGGTGTTTTCTTCGTCGCCCTCTTCCAGTTTGCGGAATTCTTCGCGTCCATGATCTTCCAGCGACGGATCGGTTTCGGCCTTGTTATGAAACTCCACATACAATTTTAACAATTCGTTTAGAGGATCTTTTTTAACCACTTCTTCATTGCCCCAATGTTTATACGCGTATAACAATTTGCCGAATTGGGTACCCCAATCGCCGGGATAATTCAAGGCGATAACATTATATCCCGTATATTTATACAAATTTACCAAAGTCTGACCGATGATTGTGGACAGCAAGTGATGCACGGCCAAAGGTTTTGCTATGTTGGGTGATGAAAATTCGATAATAACATCTTGATTTTGGCCCATGTCCGATCGACCATAGTTACTTTTTTGTTCCAGGATTTTGTTTAAGTTTTGTTCGAAATACTCAGGCGTTAAAAATAGGTTAATAAAACCCGGGCCCGCTACTTCGATTTTTTCAATAGCATTCAGTTTTGGCAACGCGTTGACAAGGTCATTTGCAATTTGCTGGGGTGAATCCTGCATTTGTTTGCTTAGCTTCAATGCAATGTTCAGCGAGAAATCGCCATGTTCGGGGTCGGCGGGGTTTTCCAGCTGTAAATCGTCTTTTGAAATGTCGACTACCGGATTCCTTTCTTTTAACCAGGCGTGAATGGCGTCGTAGTATCCTTCTATTATTTCGTCACGGATGGTTTTTACTTTTATTATTTCTTTGCGAGGTTCGGTCATAAAAGGAGGTTGTTCGACATTTTTATTTTCGGTTTCTTCGGCTTGTTGCTGCTGCATTTCAGCTTCATGGGTCGCTTTGTACTCTCTTTCTTTTTCGGATTCGTAGTCAAGGTCGGCCTCTTTAAAATCCGCGTTCAAATAAAATGCTTTAGAAAGTAATCCATTGCAGTATTTTTGAATATCTTTGGCAAAAAGGTCTGCCAAACGGTCGAATTCGTCTTTGGGTTTTGTGCCTATATCTAGAATCCAAACGGCAATATTTGTTGTTTCCTTGGTAAAATTCACATCTTTAGCCTTTAGACCCGGTTTTGCTTCAATAAAATTAATTTCCAAATCCTTTTCGGTTTCGTCCAAATCAACAGCGTAAAAAGGAACCAGGTTACGCAGTGAAAGGTAATGTAAGATTGTGTAAATATTATTGTCGGCGCTTAAATCTTTACCTCCCTGAATTTTTCTTAAAGTGCTTTCTAAAAGCTGTACTTCAGGTAGAACTTGAGAATCTTTTTTGGATGCGTTTATTTTTTGATTAAGTTCTTTGGCGGAAGCGTCGTTTTTTAATTGCGCCCTTTTCTGCGCGCATACACCACGTAATAACTGGTCTAAACTGGAACTTTTTTTGTCGTTTTTTAATTGATTAAAAACCAGAACAGCCACGTTAAGTCCCGGTAAATGACTGCAAACTTCATTATTTAAGCGAATTTTCATGCTGTACGGATTAAATCTTGGTTAGTATAAGAGAAATGGCTTTCAGTAGCAATCTACTATTATTATTTTTTTAAAACTAATCTATTTTTATGTCAATGGATTTTACCCTGTAAAAGAGTCGGGAGCCTTAATAAAAAGCCGATTATCTGTTATAATGGTTTGATTTAAAAAAATAAAAATACAAATTAAACCTTAAAACAAATATGAAAAAAACAATAACATTATTATCTGCAATATTTTTATTTGCCGGACTACTTGCGACAGCACCTTTGTCATTTGCCCAGGGTGATATAATCCCCGAATCAAATCCAGGTGAAGATACTACACCTCCTGATGATGTTGATGGAGTAAAAGCGATTGCCGGAAACGGATCGGTTACACTTTCATGGAATGTCGCAACAGACGAACAGGGTATGGCCGCCGGTTACAATATATATTATGGCACAGTGCCTGTTCAAACCGATGGCAGTGCATATGAAAATGGTCCAATAGATGTTGGACAAAACGTTTCTTACACTGTTCAAGGTCTTACGAACGGCGTTACATATTATTTCGCCGTTACAGCTTATGATGATGAAGGTAATGAAAGTATTAATTACAGTTCAGAGGTAAGCGCAACCCCAATGCATGGTGCAGCTGATGGGCAACCTCCTAAAGTTGCAAGCGCGACCGCTGTTGATAAAGGAACAATTAAAGTTATTTTCTCGGAACCGGTTCAGGAAGATACTGCAACAAAAGTAGAATCATATTCAATTATTGAAGATGATTCAGGCCTTCCGCTTGAAATTCTTTCGGTAAACGCAGACCCTATGGATGATACCGGTACTTCTTATTTACTTGTTACAGCATCACAAGAAGAAGATTTAAACTATATTCTTACAGCCAGCAGTTCCATTACAGATATGGAAGGGAATCCTATTGTGAGCGGAACTTCTGACACAGCTTTATTTTCCGGAAGTGGCGCGGAACCGACGCCTGAAGATGTTGATACAGTTGAACCTGAATTGACTTCTATTGAAGCAATAGATAATACAACAGTTTTGGTTACATTTTCTGAACCTGTCGTTTTATCAGAGGATCCTACATTAAGCTTTGTTATTACTGAAGAAGACAATACCGATGCGGCTTTGACAATTTTGAGCGCTACACATAATCCGGGTGATGAATTTGTAACTCTCACAACTGAACCTCAATCTGATATTACTTACTTTTTGATCGCGTTGGATGTAAGAGATGAAGCCGGCAATGCCGTAAATCCCGAAAATACCGCCGCCGCTTTCATGGGGAATTCCGCAGGCGAACAACCAGGTGAAACACCGGAAGAAAATCCGGAAGAAGTTCCCGGCGAGAATCCCGACGAAACACCGGGGGAAATGCCTGAAGAAACTGAAGATATGATGGCGCCTGAAGACGCGACAAATTTTGTTGCCAAAATGATTACTGAAACAATTTTGAATTTATCTTGGGCTCCAAGTTTAAATACTGAAGGAGACCTGGCCAATTACATTTTATACGCGAAAAAAGGTGACGGTGAATTCGGAGAAGGTACTGTACTTGGTTCTGATTTATCGGGTTTTGATTTCGAAGGCATTGTTCCCGGAATTGAATACATGTTTAAACTAACCGCAAGAGATGAAACCGGAAACGAAAGTGAAGGTGTTCTTGTTAATTTCGTACTGCCTGAAACAGGACCCGAAATCGCGTTACTTGCTCTTGGGTCACTTGGAATTGGTAGATTGCTAAGAAGAAAAAAATCTAAGAAATAGAAGTATTTTTAAGGACATAAGCCCGCCCCGAATGGGGCGGGCTTTTTTATTAAATTTTAATGTTTACGTTTTATGCTTCAAGAATGAAGAAACTATATGGAATACTTGTTTTTGTATTAATTGGCGCGGGTTTTTTAGTATTTTTTTTAATAAAATCTCTGCCCGACGCACGAATGCATGTTCATTTTTTAGATGTGGGACAGGGAGATAGTATTTTGATAATGGGACCGGTAGGTGAAGTCGTACTAATTGATGGAGGTCCCGACGGGAAATCCCTGGAAAAAATTCGAAGAATCATTCCTTTTTACGTTAATAAGATTGATCTTGTTGTTCTGACCCACCCTCACGCGGATCATGTTGAAGGCCTGATAGCGGTTTTAAAACGCTTTAACGTAGAAAATGTCTTGATATCGGGCGCAAATTATTCAAGTCGCGTTTATGAAGTTTTCTTAGACAAATTGGATGATGAAATTGTACATTTCGCGGAAAGAGATGAAGATTTTCAG